>CADBNQ010000164.1 GCA_902796045.1 uncultured Lachnospiraceae bacterium
TGCTGGAAGCCTCCCTCACAGATTTTGAAGCCCAGATCATCTTCATCATGGACTACATCATCGGCCGCCTTCAGCAGGAGCCCGCTCTTCTGGCCTTCATATCCAAGAACCTGTCCTGGGGCGTATTCCGCAGCGCCCTCTCCCAGCAGGTCCCTGAAGAATCCCAGCGTTTTTACGACCACTACATCGCCCTCATGGAAAAGAGCAATGTCCAGTGTCAGGAACCCGACCTCCTGCTCTTTACCATCGTAGAGCTGGTCAGCTCCACCTGCTACAGCTGCATCATCCTTAAACAGCCCGTCACCATGGAAGAATACCTGCCCTGGCTCCACAAGGCCATCCACCAGCTGCTCGACATGTACACCAGCAGGAGTCTGTAATGATATTTGAACATAATCCATTTAAAAGTGTGCGACCTCTTCCTGAGGAAGTCCGCAACCGTTCCAACAGCGAGACCATCGATGCCATCTGCGCATATGCCCGCCGGCTTGGAAAGCAAGACTGGCATTATATCTGGTACAAGCTGTACGCTCCCTATACCCACAGATGCCCGATCTGTTCCGGGAGATCCCCCGGGAAGCGATATGGCAGCAACTGTATCTGCGTTCCATTTGCCTGCTGGCACCACGGAGGACAGATCCCCTGCCATTGCAACACCCATGTCATCAATGACTCTAACTGGGAGAAGATCAGCGAATATCCCTACGAAGAAGCTCTGGCCATCGCCAGGAAGCGCATAGGCATCCGGGAGATCGAGCTGATCAGAGGTGACCAGGTCATGGCATCCCTCCGGAAGGGAGATATCTGCGCCCATTTCAGAGGCCGCAAATACATTCACTCCTCCCTCTACCTCGGTGACGGCCAGATGCTGGACTGCTCCCTGGAAAAGATGCACATCGCCATAAGAGATGTCATGGAAAGCAGGTATGCCATCCGCTTTACCGGCGGCCGGGACTATCATTAACGTAAAGAAATCGCCTGGAGGCGGGAGCATCGTCAGGTGCAGATCTCGGAACTGGGCAGCTTATAACACTCGCAAAATCCCTCTCTAAAGGGACTCCGCTCCTAAACTCGTTTCACTCAGACAACGTCGCGGAGCCCACGATGGATTTTACTCCTTGTAAGCTGCAGCCATTTCCTCAAAACAGCACCTTCCTGATGCTCCCGCCCCCAGGCGATTTTTTTGGATTTCTAGTTTTTAAGTCTTCTTTTATCTACTGCTACTTCATGCTGCTGTCCCGGTCAGCCGTTCCGGGCCTAAAACCGAGGGAATCCTTGGTTAATTGCGTCTTTATATTTGTTATTATCCATACACAATCTGGCCGTGTCTAATGTATCAACAGCAGTATTGTATCTGTATATACAAAGATCTGTTTTCTTAGGCACTTAAAACAACTCCCTCTTTATTAATATTCCTGTAATATGGCAAAGTATCCGCCCAATAATTAAACTGGTTAATATTTTTTATTACAGGAGAGATATCGAATCCTGTATCCATCATGATGTCGTATGCCAGATCATACACTGTGTTCTCATATTTCCATATATCTTCCTCAGGAATATCTACCAGAATCATGATATCTATATCTGATTTTTCTTTGAAATCACCTCTTGCGTAAGAGCCGTAAATGATCATCTTGCAGTACCTATTTCCAAGCAATTTCTTTACTGAACCTGCAAATCTGTTGATAACAGAAGCTGCATTGGGAATCATACAACCACCCTTCTTTCTGAGAACTAGGCTATGTTCTTTTCACTTCTCTCTCATCAATGATATCAACATTTTAATTATATATCAACCATTACTATTTACAATATAGAGCTGTTCCAAAAACGGGATAAGTTTTCCCTTTTAAGCTCATAATTACTTCCAGGCGATTTCTTATATCAGTTCTCTTTATTCAAATTCTTTCTTTGCTGCCTGCATCTCCTTCTCTGTAAAGGCGCACAGCTTCACGTCGATCTCATAATCGGGATAATCTCTGGTGAACTGCTCATAGGCCTTGAGACACTGCCTGGCCGACTCTCCAGCCGGGTTTTTCAAGGATCCTCCGAAGATCCCTGAGCTGATCAGGGGGAAGGAGATGCTGTGGTAGCCGTTCTCCTTGAGCACCCGCAGTGAGTTATAATAGGCATCAAATAATTCTTTGAATGCGGTCGGCGTGACAGCGAAGTTGGGGCCGACGGCGTGAATGATAGCTTTGGCATTTTTCATGTCAAAGGCCGGTGTGATCACGGCGGCTCCGTCATAGAGGGGGGTGTCATACTTGCTGCAGGCAGCGGTCAGCCTGGCCATTCCTGCCTTTCTGAAGATCACCCCGCAGATGCCGCCACCTGCATGCAGTCCCTTATTGGCCGCATTGACCACAGCGTCAACGGTCTGGTCTGCACACGATCCATGAATCAGTTCAATCTTACTCATCTCTTTCTCCTCCTGTCGGATTCTTTGTTATGCCTCTTTTCATAATCCTCCCGGATCGGGGCACAGCAGGCCTCCATCATCCTTGCCCTCTCCTGCCTGGTCTTCGATCTCCTGACCGCAGACACCGTCTCGGAAAGGACCTGGTAGTTGAGGGCTGTCCCGACGCTGTCACACTCATAATTGATGGCCCTGTCGGCGCCGATCCCGAATCGTCCTGCCACATCGATGGCATCGATATTGGCTCCCAGGAAGAGAAATTCCCAGCCGTACCTGTCCTGCTCCATCTCCACCATCTTCTTCACCTTGTCATAATTGTAGATCTTGCTGGCATTCTCCATGCCGTCGGTGGTGATGATGAAGAGGGTCTTCTCCGGCCTGTCCTCTTCCCTGGCATATTTATGAACATTGGCAATGTGGTGGATGGCCCCGCCGATAGCATCCAGCAGAGCGGTACACCCTCTCACATAATACTGTCTGTCGGTCATGGGTTCCACCTTAGTCACCGGAACCCTGTCATAGATCACTTCCGTCCGGTCATCAAACAGGACCGTGGAAATGAAAGCCTCTCCCTCTTCCTTCTTCTGCTTCTCGATCATGGCATTGAAGCCCCCGATCGTATCCCCTTCCAGTCCGCTCATGGAACCGCTTCTGTCAAGAATAAATACAACCTCTGTTAAACCTTTACGCATAATGATTGCCCTCCTCAGCTAAGCTTTTTCAAAGCATTTTTCCTGCCGCAGGCTTTCCCTCCTTCCAGGAAAGATCATAACCTGCGATACCACTTGGTTGACTGTCAGGCTCATTATACGATAACAGATGAAAAAAGAGGTCTCCCGCCGGGCGACCTTTAACAAATCCTTTAAACTTCCCACACCAACATATGTGCTTCTGTCTGTAAATCAGCGGATATCTGACCGGTACTGTATGAAGAAATGTCAACTGTTTCACATCGAAATGACAGACTCAATACAGTTCTCATGTGGGAAGTATTAGCTGATGATACAAGGAAGGCCGTGCTCCTCCAGCTGGATATCCAGTTCTATCATGTCATAGATTTCATTTTCAATAAAATAAGAAAAGATAATGTCTGTCTTGTCGCAGGGGGAAAGGGCGTATCCGGCTCTGGCAAGAAGGTCTTTCGACTCGTCCAGATTAAGCCTTGCTCCGACACACAGACAGAGGGCCGTCAGCTTTTTTGGATGATAATCCTCATTGTTCTTGATCTTGGAGAAAGTCTTCTTGTCCACGATAGCTCGCTTGTAGACTTCCGCATTCTCCATTTTTTTATCCCGGATCAGATACATGAGGTACTGGGAAAATGTATCGGAAAGGTGGCGCATCCGCTCCTCCAGCCTGGACTCATGCTCCTCTATGGCATCCTCAAAAGAAACGTGGGGTGCCTCCTTTGCGGCCATAGGCACTGTGGGCGCTGCGCCGACATGGAAATCCTCCCTGCTTTCTTTATCCTTAGCGGCTCCGAACCATTTTCTTCCGGCTCGCCTGACATGTTGAACCAGACTCTTATCCCTGTCTGCATCGATCCTGTTGGCATCGGTCCTGCCGACTCTGATCCGGTCGGCCTTATCGGATGGGGCGGACTGCTGATAGTCCATGTAAGCAGCGCCGTACTCCTCCTCGAACCTGTCCTCGACATAATGCTGGTCGATGTACTCTTCAAGGTCGGGGTCGATCCGTCTCCCCAGGGACCTGGTCTTGTCATCAAAGACTACCAGGTAGATCTCCATCTCATGCTGCAGGAGGAAGGAGCTGATCTCGTCCACGGCGATCCTCATCCCCTCTTCCCTGGGATAGCCGAAGCCGCCGGTGGAGATCAGGGGAAAGGCAAGCGACCTGATGCCATGCTCTCTGGCCAGCCTGAGACTCTCCCTGTAGCAGGATCGGAGTCTGGCCTCCTCCCCCTGCTCGCCGCCCCTGTATTTAGGACTTACAGCATGGATGATATATCTGGCCTGCAGACCAAAGGCCGGTGTGATAAAGGCCTGCCCCTCCGGGACGAATCCAATCTTCTCCCTCCGGTAAGCCAGCAGGTCATCATAGCCGGCCGCCTTGTAGACGGCACTGTCACAGCCGGTGCCCACCGTCGGATGATCATTTGCCGTATTCACGATCGCATCGGTCTTCATATGCACGATATCGTTGCGGACAATCTTAAAAGACATACATCTACCCCATATAATACTTAATAACTACCCACACCAACATATGTGCTTCTGTCTGTAAATCAGCGGATATCTGACCGGTACTGTGTGAAGAAATGTCAACTGTTTCTCATCGAA
>CADBNQ010000165.1 GCA_902796045.1 uncultured Lachnospiraceae bacterium
ATCCAGAACTCGGCTGCATGTCTGGTGGTGTTGGAATTCTCCGGACGGAAGATGGGGCCGAAAGTGTAGATGTACTTAAAATCCATGGCGGAGGTCTCGCCATTGAGCTGGCCGCTGACGGTCAGGTTGGTGGGCTTGCTGAAGAAATCCTTTGAGAAGTCGACAGTCCCCTGGTCGGTCAGTGGGACATTCTTAAGGTCCAGAGTCGTGACCTGGAACATCTCGCCGGCTCCCTCTGCATCACTGCCTGTGATCAGAGGTGTGTGTACATAGACGAAATCTCTCTCCTGGAAGAACTTGTGGATGGCATAGGCGATCAGGGACCGTACACGGAAAACAGCCTGGAAGGTGTTGGTCCGGGGACGGAGATGAGAGATTGTCCTCAAATACTCGAAGGTATGCCTTTTCTTCTGCAGGGGATAATCCGGAGCGGAAGCGCCCTCAATGACAACCTCCTCAGCCTGGATCTCAAAGGGCTGTTTTGCCTGCGGCGTAGCCACCAGGGTCCCTCTGACGATGAGGGCGGCGCCGACATTGAGCTTGTTGATCTCGCTGAAATTATCCAGGCTGTCGTGGTAGACGACCTGGAGAGGTTCAAAAAATGTACCGTCGTTGATCACCAGGAAGCCGAAGGACTTGGAAGAACGCTTGCTCCTCAGCCACCCGCCGATGGTGATCTCAGTGTCAATATACCGGTCAGGATTTCTGAAAAGGTCTTTGATGGATGTCAGATTCATATTGGTGCTCCTTTTTTCTTTTGATTAAAAAACATATCCCTTAGTTTACTACAAAGCCATAGATTGTGCAAGAGAAAAAAGGCCGGCAGGATGCCATACACACTGCATGGCATCCTGCCGGCCGAAAGGTTCGGGCTTTTTGTTTTATTTAGCCAGGATCTCCAGGATCTTGTTTGATCTTGCCACGAAGGCGGTCATCTCCTCAGGCTTGAGGGGGTGGTTGGCCAGACGGGCCAGGTCATAGATCTGCTGGCAGATGGTTTCTGTGTTTTCATTGTCCTCGTTGTCAAGGACGAACTGGACCAGGCTGTTGTTCATGTTGAGGACCAGGGTCTCGCCCTGCTCGCCCATGCCTGTTATGCTTTCCTCCATGCCGTACATCTTCATCATCTCAGCCATACGTCTGGACTGTTCGGATACGGTGATCATGGAAGGAAGGTCGGCATTTTTCAGCTTCTCTACCTTCAGGATCAGGTTTTCCTTGCCCGTGGCTTTCTTGAAGATCTCTGCAAGCTTGTCGGTCTGCTCCTTGACATCATCCTCGGAGAGCTCTTCCTTGAAGTTCTCTGTCAGGTCAGAATCGATCCGCAGGAAGTGGACGTTCTGGTTCTTCTGCTCTAAGTGGGTGATAAAGGTGGTGTCAATGGGGTGGGTCAGGTATACGGCATCCATGCCCTGTTCCTTGAACATGTTGATATACTGGGACTGGGCAATCTCATCAGTGATATAGAAGACCTTGTTCTCATAGGCTTCCTTGCCAGCCTCTAAGTACTCGGGCAGGGTGATGTATTTCCCTTCCATGTTTTTAAAGATGATGTAGTCGGTCATCTTTTTGTTGAACTTGTCGTCACGGAGACAGCCGTATTTGATGAAGGGACTGATGTCCTCCCAGTATTTCTCATAGTTTTCCCGGTCTGTCTTGCACATGCCGGAGAGCTTCTCCCCGACTTTCTTGGTGATGTAATTGGAAATCTTCTTTACAAAACCATCATTCTGCAGGGCGCTTCTGGAAACGTTCAGAGGAAGGTCAGGACAATCGATACAGCCCTTGAGGAGCAGCAGGTATTCCGGGATGACCTCCTTGATGTTATCAGCAATGAAGACCTGGTTGTTGTAAAGCTTGATGGTTCCCTCGATGACATCATACTGGGTGTTGATCTTGGGGAAGTAGAGGATGCCCTTTAAGTTGAAGGGATAGTCCATGTTCAGGTGGATCCAGAAGAGGGGCTCCTTGTAGTCATGGAAGACATTGCGGTAGAAGTCTTTATACTCTTCCTCAGTGCAGTCGTTGGGATGCTTGCCCCAGAGAGGATGGATCTCATTGATGGGCTTAGGTCCCCTGTCCTCATCTTCATCGTCCTCGTCTTCATCCTCAATCTCGTCATCCAGCTCGTGGTCTTCCCCGGAACCTTCCGACGCATCTTTGGAGTCCACATCTACAACATCCGGGATATCTTCGGAAAGTTCTTCCTCCTCAGCATCTTCATTGCTAAAATAAATCTCCACAGGCATGAAGGCGCAGTATTTCTCAAGGACCTCACGGCAGCGGTACTCATTGGAGAACTCATAGCTGTCTTCATTGAGGTAGATGGTGATCTCTGTACCACGCTCTGTCCGGTCACCAAGGTCCATGGAGAAGTCAGTACCGCCGTCACACTCCCAGTGGACAGGGGCAGCCCCTTCCTTATAAGAGAGGGTGTCGATGGTCACCTTGTCGGCCACCATAAAGGCAGAGTAGAAGCCCAGGCCGAAGTGGCCGATGATCTGGTCCTCATTAGTCTTATCCTTGTACTGGGCCAGGAAGGCCTCAGCGCCGGAGAAGGCGATCTGGTTGATATACTCATCGACCTAATCCTCGGTCATGCCGATACCATTATCGATAAAACGGATGGTCTTGTCTTCCGGACTGACGATCACATCCACCCGGTACTTTGTCCCTTCGGGCTCGTCAAACTCGCCCATGACAGACAGCTTCTTCAGCTTGGTCACAGCATCACAGCCGTTGCTGACCATCTCTCTGACGAAGATATCATGATCGGAATAGAGCCATTTCTTAATGATCGGAAAGATATTTTCACTGTTGATTGATAAAGTTCCCTGTTTTGCCATATTGTTCATCTCCTTAGAATAATAATCATAGAATGCTGATCAATCTGATGTCGGAGTAATCAGTCTGATGATAGTGTAATACGGTTGGAAAGGAATGTCAAGAAAAAATTAGCACTCGTTTCAGATGAGTGCTAACAATTTATATTTGCTGATCTGATCATAGCTTGTTCTTGTAATCCTCATAGTATTTGTCGTATAATAAGAAGATAAAACCTCAAGCCGGACTTATACAATATATAGATGATTGGAGAGAACTATGGACCATTTTGAGTTAGTATCAGAGTTTGCCCCGACAGGGGACCAGCCTCAGGCTATCGATGCCCTGGTCAGGGGATTTGAGGAAGGGAACCAGTTTCAGACCCTCCTTGGCGTGACCGGATCCGGCAAGACTTTTACCATGGCCAATGTCATAGCCAGGCTTAACAAGCCGGCCCTGGTGCTGGCTCACAACAAGACCCTGGCGGCCCAGCTCTACAGTGAGTTCAAGGCCTTTTTTCCACACAATGCCGTGGAGTATTTTGTGTCCTATTACGATTATTATCAGCCGGAGGCCTATGTGCCCTCTACGGATACTTATATAGAGAAGGATTCTTCCATCAACGATGAGATTGATAAACTGAGACATTCTGCCACGGCGGCCCTGATCGAGCGGCGGGATGTGATCGTGGTATCCTCCGTGTCCTGCATCTACGGGATCGGCAGCAAGAATGACTATGAGAACATGATGATTTCTCTCCGGCCCGGCATGGAGATGGACCGGGATGACCTGGTGCGCCGCCTGATCGACATCCAGTATATCCGGAATGAACTGGACTTTAAGCGGGGAAGCTTCCGTGTCAGAGGAGACGTGGTGGAGATCGTGCCGGTATCTACTTTTGAGGACGCCCTGAGGGTGGAGTTCTTCGGAGAAGAGATCGACCGGATCACTCAGGTGGATGTACTCACCGGTGAGATCAAGGCCAGCCTGAATTTTGCCATCATCTTTCCGGCCTCCCACTATGTGGTTCCGGAAGAGCAGATCGAGAGAGCCGTGGGAACGATCAAGGAGGAACTTGCCGGACGTGTGGCCTGGTTTAAGGAGAACGATAAGCTGCTGGAAGCCCAGCGGATTGCCGAGCGCACCAACTTTGACATGGAGATGCTCAAGGAGACCGGATTCTGTTCCGGAATAGAGAATTATTCCAGACACCTGACCGGGCTGGCTCCCGGCCAGGCCCCCTATACACTGATTGATTTCTTCGGGGATGATTTCCTGATGATTGTGGATGAGTCCCACATGACCATTCCTCAGGTCAGGGGAATGTATGCCGGTGACCGGTCCAGAAAGCAGACCCTGGTGGATTTCGGCTTTCGTCTGCCTTCCGCCCTTGACAACCGGCCTCTGAATTTTGAAGAATTTGAACAGCGGATCGACCAGATGATGTTTGTATCCGCCACACCCAATGTCTACGAAGACGAGCATGAGCTGCTTCGCACAGAGCAGATCATCCGCCCCACAGGCCTGCTGGATCCCCTGGTGGAGGTCCGCCCTGTGGAAGGTCAGATCGATGACCTGGTCACGGAGATCAACAAAGAGGTGGACAAGAAGAATAAGATTCTGGTCACCACCCTGACCAAGCGGATGGCGGAGGACCTGACTTCCTACATGAAAGAGCTGGACATCCGGGTCAAATACCTGCACTCGGATATCGACACCCTGGAGAGGATCGAGATCGTCAGAGACCTGAGGATGGGCGTCTTTGACGTCCTGGTGGGGATCAACCTTCTGCGGGAGGGACTGGATATCCCGGAAGTCACCCTGATTGCCATCCTGGACGCGGACAAGGAGGGTTTTCTGCGGTCAGAGACCTCCCTGGTGCAGACCATAGGACGGGCTGCCCGGAACGTGGACGGTCACGTCATCATGTATGCGGATACTATTACTGACTCCATGCGGGCGGCCATCACCGAGACAGAACGCCGCCGCCAGATCCAGATGGCCTATAATGAAGAACACGGCATTACCCCCCAGACCATCCGAAAGGCAGTCCGCGGCCTGATCTCCATTACCAGAGAAGAGGAAGAGGAGCCCATGGTCGGCAGCAGGCTTGCCAAGGATGTGGAGTCCATGGATAAGAAAGAACTGAAGGAGGCCATCGCCAAACTCACACAGAAGATGAACCGGGCGGCAGCGGAACTGAACTTTGAGGATGCCGCCAGATACAGAGATGAGCTGAAGAAATACAAGATCGCTCTTCGGGATTACTAGACAGGAGTGAAGATGAACAATAATAAAGAAACCATTCGGATCAGGGGTGCCAGAGAGCACAACCTGAAGAATATCAACATAGATATCCCCCGCAACAAATTTGTGGTGCTGACAGGCCTTTCCGGGTCAGGAAAGAGTTCTCTGGCTTTTGATACCATCTATGCGGAAGGGCAGCGGCGCTACATGGAATCTCTGTCCTCCTATGCCAGACAGTTTCTGGGCCAGATGGAGAAGCCCGAGGTCGATGATATCCAGGGCCTGTCCCCGGCCATATCGATCGACCAGAAATCTACTAACCGAAATCCCAGGTCCACCGTGGGGACGGTGACAGAGATCTATGACTACCTCCGTCTCCTTTATGCCAGGGCAGGGATTCCCCACTGCCCCAGATGCGGGAAGGTGATCGAACGGCAGACAGTGGACCAGATGACAGACCAGCTGATGGCCCTGCCGGAAAAGACCAGGATCCAGCTGCTGGCTCCTGTTGTCAGAGGAAGGAAAGGAGAACATGTCAAGGTCCTGGACCATGCCAGGCGCAGCGGCTACGTCCGTGTGCGGATCGACGGGAACCTCTATGACCTTTCCGAGGAGATAAAACTGGAGAAAAACAAGAAGCACAACATAGAGATCGTCGTGGACCGGCTGATGATCAGGCCCGGGATCGAGAGCAGGCTGACGGATTCCATCGAGACGGTCACGGGACTGACCGGAGGCCTTCTGCTGGTCGATGTGGTCGGGGGAGAACCTCTGAATTTCAGTCAGAGCTTTTCCTGTCCGGACTGCGGCATCAGCATCGATGAGATCGAGCCCAGAAGCTTTTCTTTTAACAACCCCTTCGGGGCCTGCCCCTTCTGTCACGGCCTGGGCTTTAAGATGGAATTTGACGCAGACCTGATGATCCCTGATAAGACCGTCAGTATCTCTGACGGGGCCATAGTGGTCATGGGCTGGCAGTCCTGCACAGACAAGGGCAGCTATACCAGAGCGATCCTGGATGCCCTGGCCAGGGAGTACCATTTTGACCTGGATACACCCTTTGAGGACTTGAGCGAGGAGGCAAAAGATGTTCTGATCAACGGGACGAAGGGACGGGAAGTGAAGGTGCATTACAAAGGCCGGCGGGGAGAGGGCGTCTACGATGTCGCTTTCGAAGGCCTGGTCAGAAATGTTCAGCGAAGGTACCGGGAGAACCACTCGGAGACCATGAAGGCAGAGTATGAGAAATTCATGACCGTCACTCCCTGTGATATCTGCCATGGACAGAGGCTCAAGTCCGAATCTCTGGCTGTCACCATCGCTGATTACAATATCGCCGAGGTGACCGCCATGTCGGTGAAAAAGGCTCTGGAATTTTTCGACCAGCTGAAGCTCTCAGACCGGCAGATGATGATCGCACGTCTTGTCCTGAGGGAGATCAGAGGCCGTCTGGGATTTCTCAATGATGTGGGTCTCGATTATCTCAGCCTCAAACAGGCTACAGCCACCTTATCGGGAGGCGAAGCCCAGCGGATCAGGCTGGCCACCCAGATCGGTTCCGGCCTGGTGGGAGTCGCCTATATCCTTGATGAGCCCAGCATCGGCCTGCACCAGAGGGACAATGACAAGTTGATCGCCGCCCTCAAAAGGCTACGTGATCTGGGCAACTCCCTGATTGTGGTGGAGCATGATGAGGATACCATGAGGGAGGCAGACTATATCGTGGATATCGGGCCGGAGGCCGGAGAGCACGGCGGGGAGATCGTGGCCGTCGGCACTGCCCGGGACCTGATGAATAATCCGGCCTCCATCACCGGAGACTATTTAAGCGGGAGAAGGAAGATCCCGGTCCCCGACCAACGCAGAGAACCGATGGGATGGCTGACAGTCAGGGGCGCTCAGGAGAATAATCTCAAGAATATCGATGTGGACTTCCCACTGGGTGTCTTTACCTGTGTGACGGGTGTGTCAGGGTCCGGCAAAAGCTCTCTGGTCAATGAGATCCTGTACAAGAAACTGGCCGGACTTCTGAACCGTGCCCGGATCAAACCGGGAAAGCATAAGAGCATCACCGGCGCCGGCCAGCTGGACAAGATCATCAATATCGACCAGTCCCCGATCGGCCGGACACCCAGGTCCAACCCGGCAACCTACACCGGTGTTTTTGACCACATCAGAGAGCTCTTTGCCATGACAAAAGATGCCAAGGCCAGGGGATATAACAAGGGCCGCTTCAGCTTCAACAAGAAGGGCGGCCGGTGTGAAGCCTGCGCCGGGGACGGCATCATCAAGATCGAGATGCATTTCCTGCCGGATGTCTACGTCCCCTGTGAGGTCTGTCACGGACAGAGATATAACAGGGAGACCCTGGAGGTAAAGTACAAGGGCAAGAACATCTATGAGGTCCTGGACATGACGGTGGATGAGGCCTGTGACTTCTTTGAGACGGTGCCCGTCGTGCGCAGAAAGATGCTTACCCTGCGGGACGTGGGCCTGTCTTATATCAAGCTGGGCCAGCCCTCAACCACACTCTCAGGTGGTGAGGCCCAGAGGGTGAAGCTTTCCACTGAGCTGAGCCGGCAGAGTACCGGAAAGACCATCTATGTCCTGGACGAGCCCACCACGGGCCTTCACTTCGCAGATGTCCACAAGCTGACAGCCATCCTTCAGCGTCTGACCGAGGGAGGAAACACTGTGGTAGTGATTGAGCATAATCTTGAAGTCATCAAGAATGCAGACTATATCATCGATATGGGACCTGAGGGTGGTGACGGCGGCGGCACAGTGATCGCTGCCGGCAAGCCTGAGGAGATCATAGAGATCCCGGAGAGCTACACGGGACGATACCTGAAAAAGTACCTGACATGACCGGTGGATGATTCCGCCGCTCTATAAGGAGAAAAAAGATGGAACGGAGAAAAAATAACATGTCCATCCTGGGCTTCGGCTGTATGCGGCTGCCCAAAAAGGGGACAGGAATAGATTTAAAGGAGACCCGCAGGGAGATCGGCTATGCCATAGCCCACGGCGTCAATTATTTTGATACTGCCTACATCTATCCCGGCAGTGAGCAGGCTCTGGGGCGGGTCCTTTCCGAGAACGGATGGCGGGACCGGGTCCTGATCGCCAGCAAGATGCCCCACATGATGATCAGATCCATGGAGGGTTTGGAGAAGCTCTTCCAGGAACAGCTGGCCAGGCTGCGCACAGACCATATCGACAATTACCTGATGCATATGCTGCCGGATACGGCCGTATGGGACAAGCTCTGCCGGCTGGGCATCCGGGAATGGATCGCAGAGAAAAAAGAAAAGGGACAGATACGCCATATAGGCTTTTCCTACCATGGCAATACGGAGAACTTTATCCGGCTGCTGGATGCCTATGACTGGGAATTCTGTCAGGTTCAGTATAATTATATGGATGTCCACAGCCAGGCCGGCCGCAGAGGTGTCCGCTATGCCGCGTCAAAGGGGATCCCTGTGATCATCATGGAGCCTTTGCGGGGCGGAAGGCTGGTCAACAACCTGCCGCCAAAAGCCCGGAGGCTCTTTGACCAGGCCAGCCCCAGGCGGAGTCCTGCGGACTGGGGACTACGCTGGCTCTGGAACCAGCCCGAGGTTTCGGTGGTTCTTTCCGGCATGAATTCCATGGACATGGTTAAGGAGAATATCCGCATCGCGAATGATGTGAAGGTGGGTGAGCTGGGTCCGGAAGAGAGAAAGCTTTACGGCAGGGTCAGGAAGGCCATCAACCAGAAGCTGAAAGTTCCCTGCACCGGATGCGGTTACTGCCAGCCCTGCCCGGCAGGGGTGGACATACCGGGCTGTTTCCGCTGCTACAATGTCACCTACACCGATAACTATTTTACCGGTATGCGAGAATACTTTATGTGTACGACCATGAAGGCTGAACCCACCAACGCCTCCCGCTGCATGAAATGCGGGCGGTGTGAAAGACATTGTCCTCAGGGTATAGCCATCCGCGATGAGCTTGAGCATGTGGTCAGGCGGATGGAGAATCCAGCCTACAGGCTGGGTGCCTTCCTGGCAGACAGAATCGTTGGAGGGAAACAGGATGATAAGTGAGACCCCCATGAAAGTACTGCTGGTGGGAGTAAATCTGAACAATGACCCGGATTTTGAAGTATCCCTGGAGGAGCTGGGCAGTCTGGCCGAGGCCTGCGGCATGGAGGTCATCGGAGTGGAGACCCAGAATGTCACCCAGATCAACACAGGTGTCTATGTGGGCACCGGCAAGGTGGAAGAGATTAAGGCAGTGGCCCATATGCTGGAGGCGGAAGCGGTGGTTTTTGATAACACCTTGTCTCCCATGCAGCTGCGCAACCTCACTGACATCATAGAGCGCCCTGTCTATGACCGGACAGGCCTGATCCTTCAGATCTTCTCCAGCCGGGCCAGGACCAGAGAGGCCCAGATCCAGGTGGAGACCGCCAGGCTGCAGTATGAGCTCCCCAGACTGACCGGTCTGGGTCAGGTATTAAGCCGGCAGGGAGGTGCAAGCGGCAGCCTGTCAAACCGGGGCGCCGGAGAGAAGAAGCTGGAGCTGGACAAACGGAGGATCCGCAGCCGGATCTCAGAACTGAAGAAAGAACTCAAAGAGGTGGAGAAGAACAGGGATACCCAGCGCAAGCGTCGTCTTATGCAGGAGATCCCTCAGGTGGCCCTGGTGGGCTACACCAATGCAGGAAAGTCCACCCTGATGAATGCCCTGATCGATCGCTATGAACCAGACGAGGACAGCAGGGACCAGCGGAAGGTCATGGCCAGGGATATGCTTTTTGCCACCCTGGACACCACCATAAGAAGGATTGCCCTGCCTGATAAGAAGGAGTTCCTGCTCTCGGACACGGTGGGCTTTATCAACAAGCTGCCCCACAATCTGATCCAGGCCTTTCACTCTACTCTGGAGGAAGTAAGATATGCTGACCTTCTCCTGGAAGTAGTAGACTATTCTGACAGACACTATGCAGACCACATGAGGGTGACCAGGGAGACCCTGAAGGAGCTGGGAGCAGAAGAGATCCCCTGCATCCACGTTTTCAACAAATGTGATCTGGTATCCTCAGACGAAGAGGAGCCTGGTTCTGCGGCCTGCCCCTCAGTCCGTGATAACTGCATTTTCATGGCGGCGGGAAAAGGAATCGGCCTTGAAGAGCTTGTGGACATGATCTCGAGACGGATTTACCAGGACTATGTGGACTGCAGCATGCTGATCCCGTATACAGAAGGCTGGCTGGTGTCCTACTTCAATGAGAATGCTTCTGTGAGCCAGGTGGAATACCTGGCCGAAGGGACAAGGCTCACTATGAACTGTCTCTTAAAAGATTTGAAGAAATATAAGAAATATGTGGTATTATAGATACAGGTAAAGAAAACAACAGGAGGATTGTGATGAGAAGTCAGGGATTAAAACGAATCATGGCTCTGCTGCTGGTTATCGCAATGACAGCGGGCCTTTGCTCCTGCTCTTTACGGAAGGAGAATGCCCGGAAGCCGGAAACGGTCACTGAGGCCGGGACCAACGTAAAAGAGAGTAAAGAGGAACTGTACGGCAGCCCCTTCATCAACAGCATGGTGACCGGCAATCTCCCGGATCATAACCTGGAAGCCAGGGATGACATCTATCTGCATTATAACTATGATATCCTTGCCGAACACCAGGGGGAGAATTACTTTAATGCCATGGCCCAGAGCAGTGTGATTGAGGATGATGTAGCAAAGACACTGGAAGATCATGCCGGTAAGGCAGACGATGCTTTTTCCGGATGCAGCGAGCAGGAGCTGAAACAGCTTCGCATATTGTACGGACAGGCAAAAGACCTGACTGCCCTGGCTAAAGCAGGCATATCAGAACTTGAGCCGTATATCAGCCGTGTGCAGGAGGCAGAGAGTCTGAAAGAGATCAATGACATCCTGGCCTCTGATGATTTTCCCTTCAGCCCTTTTGTCTCTACAGGGGTCAGCGCCTACGACATGTCCGGAGTGAATAATGTCTTTATTTATCCCCATTTCCTCTTTGTCGATGACATGGAAGGAGCGCAATACCTTAACGAGCCGGAGGATGACAATGAAAAGGTTGCCTATAACATGATCCTTGACAAGGAGAAGGCCTATGTCATCAAAGACCTGTCCTGGCTTGGCATGAACGAGGAGGAGGCCGGAAAAAAGGCGGAAGCTCTTCTGGAATTCGAAAAAAGTTATGGGAAGGACGCCGGCTGCAGTGATCTGTATCAGCATCAGGAATACGGGGCATTAGAATCTGCCAACACCAATCTGTCTCTGGAAGAAGTCTGCGGTCTGTGCCCTCAGTTTCCGGTGAGAGAAACCCTGGGAAAGCTTGGAAGAGACGGGTCGGTATTCTATACGGTATTTAAGAAAGACTGGATGACCTCTTTCAATCAAGTGTGGAAGGAGGAGAATCTGGATGTCATAAAGACTATGATCATGGAAAAGATCATCAGTGAATGCCGTTTCTGTCTCGACCCGGCAGTATACGACCCCATAAGAGAAGCTCAGGGCGAGAAAGCCTATGATGGCCTGACTAATGCCAAACATGTCTGTAACTCCAGCAGGACCTTTGCCCATCTGTTTGCGAAGATCTATGTTGCTGACCAGTGCAGCGGGGAGGATCTCTCCCGCCTGACAGAGATCTCCAGGAACCTGATCGCTGCTTTAAAAGAGCTTGTCGGGGAGACGGACTGGCTGAGTGAGAGATCGAAAAAGAATGTAGCCCTCAAGCTCGATAAGATGCGTTTGAACATCCTGTCGCCTGAAGGAGGATACCACGACTTTTCGGACCTTACGCTGACCCCGGATGAGGAGGGGGGGAGTCTCCTTGGAAACTATTTTAAGATCAAGGAGTATCTGATCAGACTGCAGAATGCCGGTCTCGGAAAAAAAGCGCAGGCCAGGTTTGCCTGGGATTACTATCCTCCCACCATGGCCAATTGTTTCTATGATCCCGACACGAACTCTGTCAATATCTTTCCCGGCTTTACAGCGAGCATCGGATATGACAGTGATGCGGCTGTCGAAGAGCAATATGGAGAGATCGGATGGGTAATAGGACATGAGATCAGCCATGGCTTCGATTTCCTGGGGTCCCAGTTAGATGCCGACGGAACAGGGAAGAGCATCTATGACAGCAGCGACATCGAGGAATTTATCAGGAGAGTAGACCGGCTGGCTGCCTATTACGATACTATAGAAACCCTGCC
>CADBNQ010000166.1 GCA_902796045.1 uncultured Lachnospiraceae bacterium
GCCTGTTGTCTACCAGTGGAGCACCAGGGAGAACGGTTTCAGGGGGAAAATGCTTCTCAACGGCATCAAACAGAAGAAATACCTGGTGGCCAAGTTCTACTATCCTGTGACCATCTATTATCAGTGGGCGGGGATCATCTTTATCATCGGACTGGTCATGTGTCTGGTCTGTTTCCCGCTGCCCCTGCCTGATCAGCTCAAGGAGCTCACAGGCTACCTGATGATGTTTCTGGCACCTCTCTTTACTTTCTGGATCGTAGAGCGCTTTACCGATAACCTGGCCTATAAGATGAGGCCGGGGGAAGCCTTCTTCAATATCCTGCTTTACTATATGTTCTTCGGACTTCTGTGGGCTGTCAGCGGCTCGAGAAGATTCAGCCTTATTGCAGGGATGGTCAGCTGGTATGCCATCGGACTGGCCAACTACTATGTGCTGAGCTTCAAGGGGTCGCCCATCGTCCCATCTGACTTTCATTCCGCAGGCACCGCAGCCAGCGTGGCGGAAAACTATACCTACAGTATCCAGCCATCCTTTGTGTGGAATGCTCTTTTCATGCTTTTATATCTGGCTGTCTTTCTGCGCTGTCTGCCCAGGAAGAGAGCAGGACTTAAGACCCGGGCTGCAACCTGTGCCGTGATCCTGGGTATTTCCCTGGCTCTTGGCGGGCTGGTGGTGGAGGAACGTACTTTAAAGAGCGTGGGCATCAAAAATAACGTGTGGGACCAGAAAAAAGGGTATGCAAAGAACGGCCTCTTTTTCGGCTTTGTCCTCAACATGAACTCTCTGGTACAGCAGAAACCTTCAGAGTATTCCAAGGAGGCGGCAAAAGAGATCGCCCTCAAGTACGAAGAACTGTTTGCCAACACGCCGGCCGGGGAGAAGGGGAGGCTTGTGCCAAAAAAAGGGAAGAAGCCCAACATCATCGCCATTATGGATGAGGCCTTCAGCGATCTTTCGGTTGTGAACGGCTTTTCTGTCAACCAGGATTATATGCCTTTTATTCGTCATCTTGAGAAAAACACCATCAAGGGCAATCTCTATATGTCCATCTTCGGGTCCGGGACCTGCAATTCGGAGTTTGAGTTCCTGACCGGCAACACCATGGCATTTCTCCACAACGGGATCATTGCCTATACACAGGTGGTAAAGGACAAGCTGCCAAATATGACATGGAATCTCAGGCTGCAGGGCTATACCGGCAATCTGGCCCTTCATCCTTATCTTGCCTCAGGCTGGAACAGGATCGATATCTATGAGAAGGAAGGGTTCGAGCATTTCTACAGCCAGGATGATTTCACCAATCCCCTGATGTACAGAAAATATATCTCTGACCAGTCGGATTTTGAAAAGATTGAGGAACTCTACGAAAACAGGGAGAAGAAGGATGAGCCCTTCTACCTATTTAATGTGACCATGCAGAATCATGGCGGCTTCAATAAAAGCTATGATAATTTTACGAATGATGTCCTGATCACGGACATCCACAAGAATGAACAGGCAGAACAATACCTTTCACTGGTGAAAAAGACTGACGAGGCTTTCCAGCAGCTGATCGAGTATTTTTCCAAAGTAAAGGAACCGACCATCATTGTCATGTTCGGCGACCATCAGCCTGCTGTGGAGAGCAGTTTCTATGACAGCCTCTACGGACAAAACAGCGGAAGCCTCTCTCTGGAAGAAATGATGAAGAAGTACCAGGTACCCTTTATCATATGGGCCAATTACAATATAAAAGAGACGACCATTGAGAGGATGAGCGCCAACTACCTGGGAGCCTATGTGATGAAAGAAGCGGGGCTTAAGCTAAGTCCCTACCAGCAGTTTCTGATGAAGCTCAACGAGGAACTTCCCGTGCTCACTGCCATGGGCAGCATCGATAAGGACGGAAACTATTACCAGTCAGCAGAGGATTCACCCAGCAAGGATATGGTTGGTGAATACCAGATCCTTCAATATAATAATCTCATAGATACAAAGCATATGGTAGAGAGCTTTTTCTATGTGAAAGAAGACCCTGTTGAGTAACAGGGGTTATGATAAAAAAGGACAGGAAACGATGACAGACAAGACTGTAATCCAGATAAAAAAGTCAATACTGCTTCTGTTCATCCTGGCCGCGGCGGTCACGATGATGGCCGGCTGCGGGAAAAGCAGGTCCAAAGACAGTGGGAAAGACGGGAAAAGTGCTTCTGAGGAATCAAGTACCGAATCCGCCGGTGACACCGGAGAGATCGATGACATCATGATGGAGCATCTGATCGAAAAGGCCATGAACAACATGACTCTTGAGCAGAAGATCGGCCAGATGTTCATTGTCTGTACGGACTCCCTGGATTTTGATGCCGAGACCCAGCTGACGGGTCCGGCAGAAGAGACGCTGAAAAAATACCAGCCCGGAGGTGTCATCTTATTCTCTTTTAATCTCAAGGACAGGCAGCAGACCGCAAGATTCATCGATGACATGCAGGCCCGGTCCAAGATTCCTCTTTTCATCGCTGTGGATGAGGAGGGAGGGAACGTCGCCAGAGTAGCAGGTACCGAGGGAATGAACACCACGGTATTTCCTCCCATGGCTGAGGTGGGCCGCAGAGGTGACCTCAAAGAGGCCCGCAAAGTCGGGACTACCATCGGTCAGGACCTGAGCCAGCTGGGGTTTAATCTGGATTTTGCCCCTGTAGCAGATGTGATGACCAACGAA
>CADBNQ010000167.1 GCA_902796045.1 uncultured Lachnospiraceae bacterium
GGATGGAGCAAAGACGCTTTCGTGGATGAGAGCACAAAGCTGATCGATCTGGAGCGGATCTCATCCCCGACGCTCATTATCTATGGGAATAAGGATCCCTATATGAATGTCGGGCTCCTGGCTTCAGCGATCGATCTGCTGCCGGAAGGTTCTGAGATGTTTGCGGAAGAAGGCGGCTCCCATATCATGATCTACGAGAAAAACTGCTATCGGGAGTTCCAGGACAGGATCGTCGGGTTTCTGAAATAGAGGAAAGAAAACTGTTTACGTGGTATACTAGATACGGCAGTACAGAAAGTAAAATACATAGGAAAGAGCGGTGCCTGTCACCAGAAAAGGCAAATTCTATATGTACAATCTAAAAACGTTAATGATCTCTGCAATTATTGTCTGCATCTTGATCCTGGGAGGGTTTCATTATTCTGACCGGCGCTCACAGAGTGCGTATGCCGTATGGGCTCAGGAACAGAACAGGATCCTGAATGGTTCCCAGAGGGCTGCAGAAGCAGAGGTCTCAAAGAAAGCAGCTTCGGACAGTAAGAATGCGCAGGAAACAGAAGCTTCTGAAACATCGCCCGCGGCAGAAGAGAGTGACGCCGAAGAGACGCAGCCGGTCCAGATCTGGAAGTACACTACAACAGCCGGAGTAAATGTCAGGGATTCAGCATCTCCTGACGGAGAGAGGATCGGTGTCCTGGAGAAAGGTACTGTTCTGGAGGAAGCCCAGGCGGAAGGCGACTGGATCCATTTCCGGTATAATGGAAAAGACGGGTACGTTTCAGCAAACTATGTCTCTGCAGAAGAATGATCAGCGGCCGGGCTTAAGCCCGGCTGGTTTCTTAAGGAACACCATCGCTGAATAAAAAAACGGAGGTTCTCAGGAAATATGCCGCAGACAGTTCGGGAGCAAAAGAAAAACAGCAGAGAAGCGGCACCGGAACTGCTTCGTATCATCGGAGCACTTATGGTGATCGGCACACACCTGAAGCAGGGATACTTTACAGGGAATGGTTCGCTTATCTATAGCCGCGTTATGATCGCCTGCTTTGTAGCTGAGGGGGTTGCCATATTCTGGCTGATATGCGGTTTCTATTTTCCCGGAAATGTCGATTCAAAACTGTCCTACACAGAGACCATGAAAAAGGCTGTCCGAAGGATCCTCATCCCGGTGCTCGGCCTGTCCGTGTTTACCTTTTTCTTCGCGGGTTTTCTTGTAGATGGAAAAACCCTGGCTGAAAGTATTCATCACTCCCCTGATGTTTACCGGAAATTGATCAAGAGTCTTTTTCAATGGAAAAATGCTGTCAGCGATTGCTTTCATTTGTGGTACATGTACGTTTATTTTCTGGTAATGTTATGTTTCCCCCTGCCGTGGGGACTGGTCTGCTGGGCCCGGAGCAGAAGCAAGAGTTACTATGCTCTGTATTTCCTGTGGGCTGCCCTTCTGATTAATGATGCTTTTCACAACTCGATCTTCAATTTCTCGCACTACTCGATCAACGGTATGGCGGGAGCTTTGATCTATATTTTTACCGGGAGCATACTGTATCAATGGCGCAATGAGTTTGCGGGGAATAAGAGATGGTGTCTGGCGGGGATCTTAATGTTCCTTGGCGCGAATCTGCTCCGGTTCCATTTTACATGCGAACATCTGCTGGCTGATCCGAAGGATATCCTGATGCTGTACTGGTATACTAATTTTGGCTTTATCAGTTCAATTGGAATCGTTCTCACAGTGTGGGGCATTATTCCATGGATCCAGAAAAATGAACCATTAAAAAAACTGATCTGCCATCTGGGAAGCAGAACGATGGGGATCTATCTGATCCATTATCTGGTCCTTAGGAAAACCTGGAATATGGGACTGAACAGAAAACTGAATGCTGTTTTTGGCGGCACTGCAGCAGGATCTGTTCTTTATCAACTTGTATACACGCTGATCATTTTTCTGTTGTCACTGATCATCGTTGAAGTTTACTATTATGTCAGATCCTGGGCGGACAGTGTACGGCCGGGGGATCAATGCTAAAGGAGGGTACAATAATGAAAAAAGCTGCTGCAATCTGTATGGTATTCGCATTTGCTGCCGCTGCGGCACTTCCGGCATTCGCAGGCACCTGGCGGCAGAATTCTTACGGATGGTGGTATCAGAACGATGACGGCACATATCCCGCCGGAGGCTGGCAGTGGATCGACAGCAATGGGGACGGGACAGCGGAATGCTATTATTTCTATGCTGACGGCTATATGGCCAGTAATAACGATATTAACGGATATCATGTAAACGATGCCGGACAGTGGACAATAGGAGATAAAGTTCAGAGGATGGATGTTCCCAAAGCGACAGCGTCCTCCGCTTCTGCGGCAGCATCTTCCGCAGCGGCAGCATCGTCCGCTTCCTCCGGCCGCGACATGTCCTATGCCCAGTACTGCAGAGGGATCAATTCCTTATGGGCTGACGCAACAGAATACGGGATCGGTTATTATGACATTTATCTGGGGGTCTCCCCGGAGACCATGACTGACCTGGGCGATTGCTGGAAAGTAGATGACGTGCAGGTATACCGGCCCTATGAGTACGGCACAGAAAGCGAGGCGCAGGAGCATCTCGAACAGCTTATAAGGAGCGGCACGTTTGAGTACAGCGACGGAATGGGGAGTATATCCCGGAACGCAAGCGGAACCTGGAGCATCTACGGAATGGATGGCGTTGTTTTTTCTTATCAGGTGTGGAGCGGAAGCGTCTACATCCGGAAAGACGCCCAGATATCTTATACCAACTATGATTCCGATATGAGAGTTGTTACGGAACCTTTTGGAACTTACTATGCGAGAGAATCACAGTCCCAGTGGTTTTACAGTGTTTCCTGCGTGATCTCCGCAGTGGATGAAAACGGTTATATTACTGTTTTAAGGCTGGCGCAGTGGGGTTGAAAAAGGCGGTCATTGGATGAGAAAAAGGAAAGCGAATAACTGGAAGCGGGGCATTTATATCAGTTATCGCTCGGATACAGGCGACCTGATCGCCCGTATGCTCTACGACAGGCTGAGAGTGGAAAAAGGATATAAATGTTTCGTTAATATTATGTTTTTGGGGACGCAGGATATTCGTCAGAAGTA
>CADBNQ010000168.1 GCA_902796045.1 uncultured Lachnospiraceae bacterium
CTACAAGGTGACAGAGTGGGTTCGCAATGACAGCCTGACCATGGTCAAGAACCCCAACTACTGGGGTGAAGAAGGAAGCGCTGACACAGTAAAGATCAAAGTCTACCCGGAGGCCGCTTCCATGGATATGGCTTTCCAGAACGGCGAGATCGACATCCTCGACTGTGATTTCCTTGACGTCTCCAGCATAGAGTCAACCTACGGCAAGGATTATGCTGATCAGATGGTCTCCATCAACCGTCTTGGAACCTACGTCTTCTTTATCAATAATAACTTAAAGCCTCTTAAGGATGTCCGTGTACGCAAGGCCATCCAGATGGCTGTCGACCGCCAGGCTATCCTTGATTCTATCTTCGGAGGCAAGGGCGTTCTGGTAGACGGCATCTATCCGGCAGGCTCCATCGGCTACAGCGACAAAAACCAGGGATGGCTCAGCTATGATCCCGAAGGCGCAAAGGCACTCCTGAAGGAAGCCGGCTATGAGAAGGGATTTGACCTTGAGCTGGCATCAGATTCCTCCGCATCTGAGAACCGTCTGAATATCCTCCAGATCGTCCAGCAGAACCTGCAGGATGTAGGCATCAACGCGCACATTGAAAGCTATGATGAATCAAGCTGGCTGGCAAAGAGAAAGAGCGGTGAGATGAACAGCTTTACTTCCAACTGGACACTGGATTACAATGATCCGTCCAATATCATCGAGCCCTTCTTCGGTTCGGAAGAAGCAACAAAAGGCCGTTCGATCAATTATAAGGATAAAGACGTCATGAAGCAGGTTGTAGAAGCCAGAGCCATCCTGGACGAGGATGAACGTCTGGATACCTACGCTGCCCTTGAAGATAAGATCGTCAAAGAAGATGCCGCCTGGGTACCCCTCTTTACACTGCAGCATCTGTATATCGTCAGTGACAAGATTGAGCACTTCACTCCCCACTGGGCAGGATACAGTGATTTCAATGTACTCGGCGTGGACATGAAATAATAGTTATGAACCATTCCTTATATAAAGGAGAACCGGCATGAAACAAGTAATATCCCGGCTGGCCAGCATGGTTATCGTCCTGATCGGCGTGATAGCTCTGATCTTCATCATGCTCCGGATCGTGCCAGGCGACCCTGTCACCATCCTTCTGGGAGAGCATTACAGCCAGGAGACCATTGACAGGCTCACCCAGGCCATGAATCTGGATAAACCCATGATAGAGCAGTTCTTTTACTATATCACCCATGCCATGCGCGGGGATCTGGGCGTGAGCTATACCATGAAGCGTCCGGTGACGGAGCTGATCCTGCAGGCCTTTCCCTATACACTCAGGCTGGCACTGATGGGGGTTGCCTTTGCCTGGACGATCGGTCTGATCTCCGGCATCATTTCCGCCATTACGCAGAACAAGGCCACGGACCGGCTCTTTATGACCTTTTCTCTGGCAGGAGTATCTCTGCCGATCTTTATGTCAGCTCTGCTGCTCCAGTACCTGTTTGCCTTCAGGTGGAAGCTGCTTCCGCTGACCAGCAGCGGGAGTCTTGTATCGATGATCCTCCCGGCCATTGCCCTGGGCTGGAACAGCGCCGGGACCATCGCGAGGATCTCCCGTTCCAGCCTTTTAGATGTGATGCAGGCAGATTACATAGATACGGCCAGGGCCAAGGGACTGTCAAAAAGAGCCGTGATCCTCAGACATGCATTGAAGAACTCCATGCTGCCGGTTATTACCATGATGGCGCTGCAGTTCTCCTCCATGATGTCCGGGGCCGTGATCACCGAGAGTATTTTTTCCATTCCCGGAATCGGACGGCTGGCAACCCAGGCGATCCAGAACCGGGATATGCCCCTCCTGCAGGGAACTGTTCTGTTCACTACGGTCCTGGTGATTCTGGGTAACCTGGTTGCGGATCTGCTGTATTCCGTCCTTGACCCGAGAATCCGCAAAGCAGTCTGAGTCAGGAGGAACATAGCTATTATGACAGTAGATAATAACCAGCATCTCGCCGAGATCGGCGAGATGAATGGCCCAAAAGAGAAATTAATCAGAATGTGCCGGCAGAATCCTCTGGCTCTGATCTCCGCGGTGGTCATCCTGCTGATGATCCTGCTGGCCATTCTGGCCCCGGTCATCGCACCCTACGGCGAGGCCCAGCAGGACCTGGCCGAGAGACTGCAGCCGCCCAGCGCGGCCCATCTTTTCGGCACCGATGAGCTGGGCCGTGATGTATTTACACGGATCCTCTATGGCAGCAGGATCTCTCTGGTCATAGGAATCATTCCATCGGCCATCTCTCTGGCGGTCGGTATCCTTATGGGACTGTCGGCAGGATATTTCGGAAGCTGGGTGGATTATCTGATCATGCGTCTTGCTGATGTCATGCTCTCCTTCCCCTCTCTCCTGCTCTCGATGGTTATCATGTTTACCCTGGGACGGTATGCCAACTCGGTCCTGTGCATCTTTATCGCCTTGTCGATGGTTGGCTGGGCGAGCGTCGCCCGGGTTGTGCGGTCACATACACTGAGTCTGAAGGAAGAAGAATATGTAGAAGCGGCACACTCAATCGGTGTCAGCAGCCCGACGATCCTGGTCAGGCATATCCTGCCCAACTGTGTCCCTTCACTGATTGTTCTCTACACTCTGAATGTCCCTTCCTGCATTCTTTCAGAAAGTACACTTTCTTTTCTGGGAATCGGCGTTCAGCCCCCCATGGCATCCTGGGGCCTCATGATCAACCAGTCCAAACAGTTCCTGTTCACCAAGCCCTGGCTGGCACTGGCACCCAGCATCACGATCATGATCGTTGTCCTGGCTTTTAATTTCCTGGGAGACGGTTTGCGTGATGTTCTGGATCCCTATCTGCAGAGAGGATAGGTAACTACTTATGAACAGTGAGAAAATACTTGAGATCAGAGATCTTCATACCAGTTTTTTTACAGACAAAGGGGTGGTCCGCGCAGTGAACGGCGTCGATCTGGAGATCGGGCCCGGACAGATCGTGGGCCTGGTGGGTGAATCCGGCTGCGGGAAAAGTATGACAGCCAGATCAGTCATGGGCCTGGTCAGGTTCCCCGGAAAGATTGAGAGCGGGTCTATCCGTCTCAATGGAAAAGAACTGACCGGACTTACGGAGAAAGAGCTTCGCTCGCTCTGCGGAGACGAAGTGTCCATGATCTTCCAGGAACCCATGACCTCACTGAATCCTGTCCTTCGTGTCGGCAGACAGGTTCAGGAGGCCGTTCTGGTCCACAATCAGTCTATTTCCAGAAAAGATGCCAGAAAGCAGGTCATTGACATGTTTGAACGGGTCGGGATCCCTGAGCCGGAGCAAAGATACAACTGCTACCCTCACGAACTCTCCGGCGGTCTCAGACAAAGAGTGATGATTGCCATGGCCATGATCTGCCGGCCCCGTCTGCTGATCGCGGACGAGCCTACAACAGCCCTGGATGTCACCATTGAGACCCAGATTCTTAACCTGATGCAGCAGCTGTGCAGGGAGACTCAGATGAGCGTCCTGATCATCACCCACAATCTGGGCATCGTCGCAGAGATCTGTGACTATGTCTATGTCATGTATGCCGGGAGGATCGTGGAGCACGCGCCAGTCTTCGAACTATTTGACCATCCGGCTCACCCCTATACAAGAGGGCTGATGGCTTCCATCCCCCAGATTGGCCGCAATCCGGAATACCTTCATACCATACCAGGCGTAGTACCGAACCTCCTGCATCTTGGTGAAGGATGTGCTTTTGCCGGCCGGTGCGACTGCGCAGTGGACCGATGCAGCCGGGAGCTCCCGGAGATGGTTCACGTACGTGAGGACCATGCAAGCCGATGTTTTATAATCTCTGACGCAGAATTCTCTTGATTTCCTTAACGGAGGAGAAGAAATGATCAAACATGCGAATAGCGGACAAGAGACAGAACCGGAGGTACTGCTTCGGGCCGAGAATATCACCAAAGAGTTTCCGGCGGGCAGAAAGAAGAGTGTTCATGCCCTTTCCGGTGTCAGTCTGGACCTGATCAAAGGGGAAACTCTTGCCCTGGTCGGTGAATCAGGCTGTGGGAAAAGCACCCTGGGACGAATCCTGCTCCACCTGCTCCCTCCGACAGAGGGCAGGGTCTTCTACAGGGGACAGGATGTCACAGATTTATCCGCACGGGAGTTTATGCCTTTTAGACAGCATATGCAGATGGTTTTCCAGGATCCCTACGCAAGTCTTGACCCCAGGATGACCGTTGAAGAGATCATAGCGGAACCTCTCACAACCCATCATGTATGCGCCGGAAAGGCCGAGACAAGGGAGAAGGTCCTGAGTCTGATGGAGATTGCCGGGATACCGGGAGAATTCCTGCTGCGCTACCCCCACCAGTTCTCCGGCGGGCAGAGACAGAGAATCGGGATTGCCAGGGCGATCGCCCTTGACCCGGAGATCCTGATCTGTGATGAGCCGGTATCTGCTCTGGATGTATCGGTCCAGAGTCAGATTCTCAATCTTCTGAAACATTTGAAAGAGGAAATGAAGCTGACGAGCATGTTTATCGGACATGATCTTTCGGTGATCGATTTTATCGCTGACCGGGTGGCAGTCATGTTTCTTGGCAGGATCTGTGAGGTCGCCCCTAAGGAGGAGATCTACAGCAATCCGCTCCACCCCTACACCACTTTTCTTCTGGACGCCATCCCTCATGCGGATCCTCACAGGAGGAAGGACCAACGGCTGATCCTTCAAGGAGAAGTACCCAGTCCGGTCAACCCGCCCAAAGGATGCTATTTTCATACCAGATGCCCTTATGCTACTGATCTGTGCAGACAGGAAAGGCCGCAGATGAAGGAGTACGGGAAAGGACATCAGGCAGCCTGCCACAAGCTTTGAGGCAGGCTGCCTGATTCTTTTACTGGATATAGATCATCTTATTCTCTTTGAAGACGGCAGCAATCCTGATACAGGCCGAATAGATCAGCATGAGCGCGTAGGCAAAAACGGCCATGACAGGAAGACGGAGAAAGAAACCGAACACAAGGACCGCTATCCCCATGATCACATGAGTGATCCCGTAGGCTGCCGTCAATCTCCAGTGGACAGCCCCTCTCCTTATCAGGTCATATGTCCTGAAGACGCCTACCATTCCTGTGATCACAGTCAGAAGCCCTATATAGGCGATCAGGTATATCCTGGGATCATCAATCAGGGACCTGGTCAGAATCCCCAGGTCCAGGAATATAAGCCCCCGATAGAGGACAGACTTTCCGCCGACCATGGATCTGGCCATGTCCAGATAATAAATCAGGGTCTGCACTCCGGTCAGGGTCAGGCCAATGCTGATGGCCGCCAGGACCAGGATGAGTCCTCTTCCCGGTGATACCATCAGTACGATTGCAAAGGCAATCTGCAGAATTCCAAATATGCAATTCACTATACGGTCAAATCTGGTCATTTTTTACTGCCCTTATCAATCAGGTTCTTAAAGAAATCCCTGATATCTTTCAATCCGTTGAATCTATAATCCGCCGGGTAGCCGGCCAGCAGGCTGCCTGAAGAGAAAATCCTGCTGGTGACCATGCTTTTCTGAGCCAGGGCTGCCATGATGAATCTTCCGAGCACTGTATCATCCCGGCTGTCCTGGTCCGCCTCTACATACTCCTTTTCATATTTCTCTTCATCAAAATCTTCCAGGGCTCTCCCGGAGATCTCCACTCCAAGCTTCTTCCAGTCTTCTGAATCAAGCAGCCGCCGTACTTCGAAAATCTGCCGGATGGTCTCCTCCCAGGGACGGATGGCTTCCCGGTCATAGTGTCCCGTCTCAAATCTTCCGTCAGGGTCTCTCAGAGACTTGAGAGCATAGATCATCTGGCAGAAAGCATGCATATAATCTAAAGGATTATCCTTCATAATCTCCATATATCCGCCCCAGGAAGGCATATAGCGGTAGCGGGCATAGCTGTAATCGGGCAGATGTCCTGCTCTTCCATGTCCCAGGTTCATCATGGACCGTTCAGTTCCCTGATACATGGTATTGGTATAGACCGCCCGGTCAGGACGGTCCTTTGTGACAGGATTGTGATTGAACTTTACGGCTTTTTCTACTTCCCTGTCGCCCTCCCGCATAATCTCGTAGAAATAATAACCGGTGTTATTGATCACAAGAGAAGGAGTGCCTGCAAAATATCTGTGAGCCCATGTGTCGGCAAGGACATGCATGGCAATGCCCGCTGCCTCCGGTCCCTTTGCTCTGGCAAGTTCAACCGTATCCACAAGAAGTTCACTGTCGGTATTGCAGATCAGCCTGTATTTATGAAGGAACCTCCTGCTGCACTTTCCGGGACCTTGTGCATAGAGATCTCCGGGAAGAAAATGAAAAGAGGCCCATATCCTGGTGATCTCCTGCAGGCCCAAAAGAGAGGTGTCAGCCTCCATCATCTCAAGCTGAAGCTGGGTCGTAGCTGCAGATACCGGCCCACCGATCCTGTCCAGAAAGGTCTTTGTGCAGCGGTCGACAAACTGGGCGCACCAGGCAATCTTTTCACTGTCCCTGCAGGAATACCCTGCAATCACAGCCGCACAATATGTTGCGTAATAATGAAAATCTATCTGCATGGTCTGTCTCCTGCCAGCCTTTATCCGCTCTGGGATTCGGTCTGATTCTTCTTCATCTGCCTCCTGTACCATCTGATCCGCACAGCGGCAAAAAACTGTTCTGTCAGCATGATCATAAATGTCAGTTCTATGATCACTGACGCGAAAGTCGGAGTTACTAAAGAATTATTGATGATATCCACATTCAGATTCAGAAGGACATCGTCATTCAAATCCAGACTTGAGAGGAAAACAGACAGTTTGTTGAGGGCCCTGGCAAAACTGATGATGATCATCAGCAGGGTCAGGGGAATATACAGGCCGATGGTCTTTTTCCCCATACCTTCCCTGATTGCAGAAAGGCCAATGAAGAGGTGCATCAGGGCAACAAAACTCATGAGGGCTGTCACCAGAGCCAGCAGGATCAGGATAATCCTGGTATCTGATATCCCGGGATAGCTTAGTACGTCATTCCCTCTGATCTGCTGTAAAACCAAAGATTTCTTTAACAGGATCAGCCCGATATACCTGGCTGCTCTCCACCATCCGATCATAATTGTTCCGTATCCCACACGCACCAGCGTGCTGCAGGACTTCCTGTACCTGATCTGTTCTCTTGTATTATCAACCATCTGCTCACCCATCCTGCTGTCATACTGTCTGTATCTGTATCAGGATCTACGTCAACAATCACTCAGTCGTCAGCCGGAAAACATCGTACCTTCCTATCGTCTTAACCTTTTCCGCTCTGACATCAGGGGCATACCAGTGTCTTAAATAAGTCACCAGAAGGTCGGGATTATCGTGAATAAGATATACCTGGTCGTTATCGATCATGTCCCTGAAGCACAGAGGATTATTGACATTATATTTATCCAGGACCTGCCGGACAGTTTCTGTCTGGGAGACCCATCCTCCTATTGAATAGGTATTATCACCAATCCCGAACGGTGCCTGTTCAAATACCCCGTAAGAATTGGCGATCGTTACCTTCCCTATTTTTTTCAGATAGAGGTGATCCCGGTCTGCATGAACGGTCTGAAGCGCCTCCCTTTCTTTTCTGATCTTTTCCTCTTTTCCGGCCATGTTCACCCGCTGCCTGTGCTTCCAGTAATACTGCGTGAATACAATGACTGCAGCAAGCAATACAATCCCGGCGGGACGAAGTACGCTGTGTTTGTCCGGTTTAAATACAAACAGGAGGATCAATGTCATTGCAAACCAGATCCCGACATCTACCCTGTGGATCATGAATCTTCCGCGGCAGAACAGATAAAAATACAGACCACATACAAGTGCGGCAGCATATATTGCAGTGATCCATCTGGACAGGGACAAATGGCTTCCGATCAGACAGCACAGCAGCAGCAAAAGGAAGCACCAGAACACTTCCATCTCTATCAGGCCCTTACAGAACTCCTTAATAAAGTCTTTAATGAAAGCGCGGTTAATCTGGAGTTTGTGTCTCCCTCTGATATCAATGATCTTTTCAAAAACTTCTGTATTAAACCGCTCGGCATCCTGAAAGGTCAGCCTTCGAAGAAGCATTACCGCACTCTTGTCAAGGCCGATCTCCTCGTATTCCTCCGGATGGTCTCTATAGAGAGGTATCCTGTAATCCACCAGCTCCGCCCGCTTTTCATTAAATTCCATATAGGATGACCATTCCTCTGACTGATATCTGCTCCTGTCAAGCATTACAGATCCGAAGACAAGAAGCAGAAGCAGACAGCAGGCTAAGGCAGAACTTCCAAGCATACGCAGTCTTGCTGCTTTTGGTCGTTCTTTCAGATTAAGAAGCAGGTAGACGATCGGAATCGTGAAGATGGCTGCGATACAGAAAAACTCCTGCAGCCGGTATAAGGATCCTGCAAAGGCCAGCACAATACCGGACAGCAGAAAGCGCTTATCAATCTTCTCGCGGGCAAGTGCAAAGAATACCATGAGCAGACCTGCTGAGGCAGCAATGCCGGCTGCTTTGGTATATTGGATCTTGATATACACCTCATAGCTGAAAAACAGGAGTATGATAATAATCAATGGAAGCAGTGAAATATCTTCCAGGTATTCCATCAGACAATACGTGGCTGCTGTTAAAGAGACAAACAGAAGCAGATACTGCATCAGGGCATACCAGGGAATGGACTGTCTTAACTGATACAGGTGTACATAGATCCATCCCAGTATATAATTCTGATAGATGACATGGGGATCGCAGGATCCGTATACGCCGCAGGCCAGATTCATGATGGCATTATCATCACCGGCTTCATAAGATGGGAAAAACAGGATCAGGTAAACCACAAGAATGAGCAGATTGATCAGCAGAGCCAGCAGCAGGCGGTTTCTGCTCTTATTGTACCAGGCTAGCATCAGCAGGCATCCTCCTCATCATTGTTCTTATTCATCAGGTTATCTGTTTTCTCACTCAGGACAAAACGGGGTCTGGATTTTGTCTCCATGTATATCTTTCCTATGTACTCTCCGATAATACCCAGAGAGATGAGCTGGATCCCTCCGATCATAAGAGAAGCGATCATGATGCTCGACCATCCCGGCACAGTCCTGTGAAGAAAAAAGGACACAAAAGTCCAGATAATCAGAAGGAAGCTCAGGAATGATACAAATAATCCGGCATTCGTGATCAGCCGAATCGGTTTGACACTCAGACTTGTGACCCCCTCCATAGCCAGGGCCAGCATCTTCCTGAGAGGATAATGACTCTCACCGGCTATTCTTTCATTTCTGCTGTAATAGACACAGGTACTGCGGAATCCAACAAGGGGGAACATCCCTCTCAGATAGATGTTAACCTCCTTAAAATCAGAAAATGCCCTCAGGACCCGGGAAGAAACCAGCCGGTAATCCGCATGGTTAAATACAACTTCAGCTCCCATGATACGAAGGAATCTGTAAAACAGTTCAGCCGTCGTCCTCTTAAAGAAAGTGTCCGTCTGCCGGTCTTTTCTAACACCATAGACTATCTCACTGCCATCAAGATACTGCCTGACCATCTCATCCATGGCATCGATATCATCCTGGCCGTCACAATCTATGGAAATAGATATGTCACATCTGTCACGGACCTCCATGAGGCCTGCGAGCAGAGCATTCTGATGGCCCCGGTTACGGCTTAAAGACACGCCTGCGAACACAGGATTCTTCACGGACAGGTCGTTGATGATCTCCCAGGTTCGATCGGCACTTCCATCATTGACAAACAGAACCCGGCTGTCCCCGGAGATCAGATCCATCTTTGTCAGCTGATCTATCTTGTCCGCAAACATAGGAGCTGTAACAGGCAGAACCTTCTCTTCATTATAACACGGGACAACGATGTACAGGACAGGTCTGCCTTGAAGTCTCTCCTCAACAATCATATTCGTCTCCTAAATATTTCAA
>CADBNQ010000169.1 GCA_902796045.1 uncultured Lachnospiraceae bacterium
AAAGGAAGCTTGGCGGGCTGTTTAAAAAAGGGAAGTTGAAGGGACTTGTCAAGCCCTTCTCGGTCATCCTTGTATTGCTGGCAGCAGTTCTGATCATATACCTTCTGCTCGTGATGGTCATCCCTGCCCTGGTGGACAGCATAGTCTCCATTGCAGAAAAGATTCCCCGGGTTATGACCAGGCTTGACCAGTTTATTCAAAAGTATACGGATGATAACCCGGCGGTGGGCAGCTACGTTGACCGGGCTGTGGATTCATTGAAGGTCAATGGGCCGGTCTGGATCAGAAAGAATATCCTGCCCAGACTGACCAGTGCCGCAGGGGGGATTGTCGGTGCTTTCGGCTCTCTGTTCGGATTCCTGTATAACTTCCTTATCGGGATCATTGTCTGCATCTATCTTCTTCTGGGTAAGGATACTTTTGCCCGCCAGGGGAAGATGCTGGTTTATTCGATCTTTAACAGAAATTCAGCGGAAGCTGTTCTGGACGAGTTTGTATTCATTGATAAGACTTTCGTCGGTTTCTTCGGCGGGAAGATCCTGGACAGTGCGGTGGTCGGCCTGATCTGCTATGTGTTCTGCCTGATCCTGCAGCTGACCCTGGGTATGCATAATGCAGTTTTGATCGCGGTGATCATCGGCGTGACCAACGTCATACCCTTTTTCGGCCCCTATATCGGAGGAATCCCCTGTGCCCTGATCATTCTGATGGATTCTCCGCTCTGCTGCCTGATCTTTATCGCCTTTATCATTTTGCTGCAGACATTCGATGGAAATGTCCTGGGTCCCATGCTGCTGTCAGAAAGCGTCGGATTGTCAGGCTTCTGGGTCCTGTTCTCCATCACAGCCTTCGGCGGCTTCTTCGGGATCATCGGTATTCTCGTGGGAGTCCCGGTGTTTGCGGTGATCTATGACCTGATCAGACGCTGGGTATATATGATGCTGAAAAGAAATGGTGTAACAGAATACCTCCCCCGCCTCTGCCCTGAAGAGGATGAAGCAGCGGTTCCTGAAGAGGCCGCCGACGGAGAGAATGCATAAAGGACAGACATGATGAAGAATAAAGAAAACATAGAGTCTCTTGCCTGGGAGGAAGTATATACAGAACATATCATACAGGATCCCTGGATCGATTTCAGGAAATCTGCTTTTCGTCTGCCGGACGGGAAGGTATCTGAACCTTACTATACCTACAGCCGCAGGGATTATGTCGTGATCGTTGCCTCAGATACAGAAGGAAACTATATCTGTGTAAGACAGTTCAGGCAGGGAATCAGAGAGATCACTACAGAGTTTCCGGCCGGTGGCATAGAGCTTGCAGGCAGCAGGCAGTACGGCAGGTCTGAAGATGGAGGCGGGGAGGATGCACTCCAGGCAGCCAGAAGGGAGCTTCTTGAAGAAACAGGCTATGTATCAGACCAGTGGACCCACCTGCTGACCATCCCATCCAATGCGACCATCGCAGACAACACCGCCTACCTGTTTATGGCAAGGAACTGCCGCAGGGTTTCAGAGCAGAAGCTGGATGAGACCGAGTTCCTCCATGTAAAGAAGTATTCTGCCTCGGAGATAGAAGAGATGATTTCAGCAGGAAAGTTTCAGCAGGCGATGCACATCACAGCATGGCTTTTATACAGACAGCAAGGAGGTACCTATGTCTAACGAAACCCAGGTCAAAAAGATGACCGACATTATAGCTGCTTTTATCGGGTATGCAGGCATCCATCTTCCAGACGATGTGGCTGCAAAGCTTGAGGAATTGAGGAAAAAAGAAGACAGCCCCATGGCCAGACTCATCTACGATGCCATGTTCCGCAATCAGGAGCTGGCTGCAAAGATGAACCGCCCGTCCTGCCAGGATACCGGCGTGCTCCAGTTCTGGCTCAAATGCGGGACAGGATTCCCCCTGATCAATGAACTGGAGGACCTGCTGAGAGAGGCTGTTCTCAAAGCCACAACCGGGACGCCCCTCCGCCACAATGCCGTAGAGACATTTGACGAGTACAATACGGGGACCAATGTCGGGAAAGGTGTTCCTACCGTATGGTGGGATATTGTTCCCAACTGGGACGGCTGTGAGATCCATACCTACATGGCAGGCGGCGGCTGCATGCTCCCGGGACATGCCATGGTCCTCATGCCGGGTGAAGGCTATGAAGGGGTGACCCGCTTCGTTATGGAGCGCATGACATCCTACGGTCTTAACGCCTGTCCTCCACTCCTTGTCGGTGTCGGGGTGGCTACTTCTGTGGAGACAGCGGCCATGCTCTCCAAGAAGGCCCTTATGCGTCCGATTGGATCCCGCAACGAGAATGAAAGAGCTGCGAAGATGGAGAAGCTTCTGGAAGACGGCATCAATGCCATCGGTCTTGGTCCCCAGGGGATGGGTGGAAACTACTCTGTGATGGGCGTCCACATCGAGAACACGGCACGGCATCCTTCTACCCTTGGTGTCGCCGTCAACGTGGGCTGCTGGAGCCTGCGCAGGGGGCATATCATATTTGATAAAGACCTGAATTACAAGACTGATTCCCACACAGGATTTAAGACGGCCCATGATCTCAAGGAGGGAAATTGAACAATGGTTGAATATAAGGACGGAAAGAAAATACTGACGACGCCCATATCAGAGCAGGACCTTAAGGATATCCATGTGGGAGACATCATCTATCTGACCGGCAGTATGACAACAGGCCGGGATGATGTGCACCGGCGTGTTGTAGAGGAGGGACTTACACTTCCTGTCGATCTGAAAGACTGTGCAGTTTTTCATGCAGGTCCCATCATAAGATCTCCCCGGGAGGACA
>CADBNQ010000170.1 GCA_902796045.1 uncultured Lachnospiraceae bacterium
ATCTCCATGATCTCCTCCGGCTCCGCCTCCATCAGTCTGGACAGAGAGTCTCCGAAATGTCTGCAGAGCAGGCCGGCGTTGGACGCCCCCACATTTGGGATGCCCAGGGCATAGACAAATCTGGCCAGGCTGGTCTTCCTTGACCTTTCTATGGACCGGATCAGGTTGGCGTAAGATTTCTCCCCGAACCCTTCCAGGGCGATGATGGCTTCCTTATGCTGCTCCAGGGTATAGAGATCATAGAGTTCTGAGACAAAGTCCTGATCGATCATCCTGGTCATGGTGGCTTCTGACAGGCCATCGATGTTCATGGCGTCCCTGCTGACATAATGGTCAAAAAGCTTGACTTTCTTTGCGCTGCAGTAAGGGTTTACGCAGTACAGGGTCTTCACATCATTCTCCACCCGGATTCTAGTCGGGCCGCCGCAGGCAGGACAGTGCTCCGGCACTGCAAAGCTTCCGCTGCGGGTCAGGTTCTCCGAAAGCTGGGGGATGATCATATTTGCCTTATAGACCATGATCCTGTCCCCAATCCCCAGCTCCAGGCTTTCCATGATGCTCAGATTGTGAAGACTGGCACGGCTTACTGTGGTCCCTTCCAGCTCTACCGGTTCAAAGAGGGCAATCGGGTTGATCAGGCCGGTTCTTGAGGGACTCCACTCTATTCCGGTAAGGGTCGTCTCCGCTTCCTCATCTGCCCATTTGAAGGCTATGGCATTGCGGGGGAACTTGGCTGTGGCCCCCAGGGAAGCACCGTAGGCTATGTCATCATAGATGACGACCAGGCCGTCTGAAGGAAAATCATTGTTCTCAATCTGACTGGCAAAGTCTGAGATGGCCGCTTCTACCGTCTCTCCGGTAACCATCCTGTAAGGTACGATCTCAAACCCCAGGCTTTCAAGCCAGCGCATGTTTTCCTCCACAGAATTGGACAGATCCCTGCCCCTGGCTGTTACCAGACTGAAAGCAAAGAAAAAGACATTTCTTTCAGCTGTGATCTGGTTGTTGAGCTGACGCACAGTTCCGCTGCAAAGATTCCTGGGATTCTTATAGCGGGCGCTGACATCTTCTATCCTCTCATTGATCTTGCGGAAATCCGAATAGCGGATCACTGCTTCTCCTCTGAGCGTCAGTTCCCCTTCAAAGGGAATATGGGCAGGCAGATTATGAAATACTCTGGCATTGCTGGTGATCAGCTCGCCGATCTTGCCGTTTCCTCTTGTAACTGCCTGGGTAAGCCCGCCTCCTTCGTAAGTCAGGACTACAGTCAGACCGTCCATCTTCCAGGACAGCATGCCTCTTTGATCCCCCAGCCAGGCCTTCAGGTCCTCAGGATCCTTGGTCTTGTCCAGAGAGAGCATGGGGGAGGCGTGAGCAACTTTGGGAAGCTCACTGAGCACTTCATAGCCTACCCTGACTGTCGGGCTGCCGAATAATATAATGCCTGTCTCCTTCTCCAGTGCGGCAAGCTCATCATACAGCTCGTCGTACTCCAGGTTGGACATGATCTCCCGGTCCTCCTGATAATATGCCCTGGCAGCCTGGTTCAGCAGAGGGACCAGTTCCTTCATCCTGGTCACTTTTGCCTCTCCATGATCCTGCATATCACTCTTCTGTATCTTATGATGCGCCATAGACTATCCCTGCCTTTCTTTATGTCTGTCTCCGGCCATGGATTCTCGTGACTTTTGTCGTTGGCCTGACAGCATCCGCTCCAGCCCGGCCAGTTCGGCACTCGTGAGCTCACGGTACTCTCCCACCGGCAGTTTTCCAAGATTAATATTCATAATCCTCACCCGCTTCAGCCAGCGGACGCGGTAATCCAGAGTTTCGCACATCCGTCGGATCTGCCGGTTCAGGCCCTGAGTCAGTATGATCTTAAACATGCAGGGACCGGTTTTTTCGACCTGACAAGGCCGGGTGACCGTGTCCAGTATCGGGACTCCTGACCGCATCTTCTCAAGGAAGTCCATGGTGACAGGCTTGTCCACCCGTACGATATACTCTTTCTCATGGTAGTTCCTGGCCCTGAGGATCTGATCCATCAGTTCACCGTCATTGGTCATGAGTATGAGCCCTTCCGAGTTCTTGTCCAGGCGGCCCATAGGATAGATCCGCTCCGGATAGCCGATAAAATCTACGATATTATCCTTTTCTCTCTTCTCAGTGGTACAGACAATCCCCCGGGGCTTGTTGACCGCCAGAACGATTCTTCTTCTTTCCGGCCTGATCTCTCTACCGTCCAGACAGATCGTCTGACCCGGTGTGACCCGCTCTCCCATCCGGGCAGGCCTCCCGTCCACTGTGATCTTCCCTTCTTCCACATATCTGTCGGCCTGCCTCCTGGAGCAGACGCCGGCATCACTCAGATATTTATTTAAACGTACCGGTTCGGCCGGAACCGGTCTAAAGCCCTGATTCATGCTCTGTTCCCCCTGTCATTTGCCATTCTGAGGAATAGTATAATCGTTATATTGAGATTTTACAACAAAAATCCTTGCAGTTCCTGAAGGTCTGATGGTATACTGTATAAGACTAGACGAAAGGGGAATTATTATTATGACTGAATCCATGGCAGATTTTGAAAAAGAAATTGCAGCTTCCTTCCGCAAGCTGCAGAAGGGTGAAGTGCTCGAAGGCACAGTCACCAGCGTCGATGATGAGGCTGTTTATCTCGACATCAACTACCATGCCCAGGGTATTGTGAAGAAGGCGGATTACAGCGATGATCCTTCCTTCTCTCTTCAGACTGTTAAAGTTGGTGACACAGTGAAGGCTGTCGTGCTGGCAGAAGATGACGGCGAGGGCAATGTCTCTCTTTCCGTTAAGGATGCTGCCAGGTCTCTTGCATGGGACAAAGTACGCACTTATCTTGAGGAGGGAACAATCCTCTCTGTGAAGATCGGCGGTATTGTTAATAAGGGTGTCATCACTTATGTAGAAGGCTTAAGAGGATTTATCCCTGCCTCTCATCTTGACATCGGCTATGTGGAAGATACAAATACCTTCCTCGGTAAGACCGTGGAAGCCAAGGTGATTACTGCAGATGAGGCCAAGAACCGCCTTGTCCTCTCCGTGAAAGAAGTACTCTTCCAGAAGAGACGTGAGGAGAAGGAGCGCAGGCTCAATGAGATTCTTCCCGGATCCATCATGACAGGTACAGTAGAGTCCCTGATGCCTTACGGCGCCTTTATTGATCTTGGGGACGGTATCTCAGGGTTAGTTCATATCTCAAGGATTGCCCACAAGCGCATCGAGTCTCCGGGTGAAGTTCTGAAGAAGGGACAGGAGGTCAAAGTGAAGGTCGTCAAGGTGACTGACGGCAAGATCAGTCTGAGTATCAGAGATGCAGAGGAGCATTCCGCTCCAAGACGTGAGAGAGATAACAGACCGTCTGTTTCCTACAAGGATGAGGGTTCTGCTACCACAGGACTGGGTGACCTTCTTAAAGGCATCAAACTTGATTAAGAACTTAGGGGGTTGTCACTAAACATCCCTTTACCAGCCGCCATGATCTATGAACTGCATAGATCATGGCGGTCTTTGTTATCATATACTTTATCATATACTTTTCAGGA
>CADBNQ010000171.1 GCA_902796045.1 uncultured Lachnospiraceae bacterium
ATCATACTGGTTATACTGGCAGTGGCTGTACTATATTTCGGTGGAACAGTGACCCTTCTTGCCATAGCGGCCATCTCTCTGGTTGGCATGTTCGAACTGTTGAGAGTCATAGGACAGGAGAACTCTCCTCTGGCAGTAGTCGCCTATTCCGGTGCTATTTTATATTATCTGATACTATGGCTCAACCTGGAACAGTATATCCTGCCCCTTACACTCCTGGTTCTGATTCTGCTTTTTGCAGTATATGTCTTTACTTTCCCGCGTTTTAAGATCGACCATGTCACCATGGCTTTTTTCTCTCTGTTTTATGTCACGATCATGCTGTCGTGTATTTACAGGATCCGTATTATGGACAACGGCGGATACATGGTAGCCCTGGTCTTTATCAGCGCCTGGGGTAATGATACCCTGGCCTACTGCACGGGCATGCTCATCGGCAGACACAAGATGTCTCCTGTTCTCAGCCCTAAGAAGACCATAGAAGGCGCCGTGGGCGGTGTGATCGGAGCTGGACTGCTCGGAGCCCTATACGGGGCGGCTGGCCGCCATTTTATAGCTGCCCGCCATGACCTTGTTCTGATATTTGCCGTGGTCTGTGCCATTGGCGGTCTGATCAGTATCATAGGTGACCTGGGCGCCTCGGCCATCAAGAGGAATTATGAGATCAAGGATTACAGTAACCTGATCCCCGGTCACGGAGGGATCCTGGACCGGTTTGACAGTATTATTTTCACAGCGCCTATCATCTATTATCTTCTGGCCCTGGTGGCCGGGATGAAATGAGACCCCTTATTCTCCAGAAAGGATAGATATGTTAAAGATTATTATTGCCATTGTTCTCTTCAGTGGAATCATACTCTTTCACGAATTGGGCCACTTCCTGCTGGCCAGGAAGAACGGTATCTGTGTGGAAGAGTTTTCTTTGGGAATCGGCCCTACTCTGGTCGGGTTCCGCAGGGGAGAGACTAAGTATTGCATAAAAGCGATTCCCTTCGGCGGAAGCTGCATGATGCTTGGCGAGGACGGGGAGGAGGCAGATCCCAGAGCCTTCAATAATAAATCCGCTCTGGCACGGTTTTCTGTTGTCTTTGCCGGACCCTTTTTTAATTTTATACTGGCTTTTATCCTGGCTCTCTTTGTCATCGGATTCAGCGGTGCGGATCCCGCCGTGGTAGGAGAAGTAAGCCCCGGGAGCGGCGCCTATGAAGCCGGTCTTCAAAGCGGTGACCGTATCATCAGGCTGGAGAAGTCCCGTATCTTCAATTTCCGTGAGATCAGCCTGTTCAATTTCATGAACAACTCAGAGCCTGATGTGAGAGTGACCTACCGGAGAGGGGATGAGACCAGGACAGTGGTGGTCCACAGAAAGAAGGACCAGGGATACTATATGCTTGGCATTACCAGCCCGAAGCCGCTGCGGACAGGCCTGTTTGGTACTATAAAGTACAGTATCCTTGAGGTCAGGTACCAGATTAAGGCGACCTTCCTCAGCCTGAGATATCTGCTTAGCGGCAAGGCTTCGATCAATGAGGTGTCCGGCCCGGTAGGTATCGTAAGCATGATTGGTCAGACCTATGACCAGTCTATTATCTACGGGATTAAGGTTGCCCTGCTCAACATGCTGAACTTTGCCATACTGCTGTCTGCCAACCTGGGAGTGATGAACCTCCTTCCCCTCCCGGCTCTTGATGGAGGAAGACTGGTCTTTATCATCATTGAGATGATCCGCGGGAAGCGGATCCCGCCGGAAAAGGAAGGGATGATCCACCTGGCAGGGCTGGTTGTTCTTTTGGCCTTTATGGTCTTAGTCATGGCAAATGACATCAGACAGCTGCTGTAGGTTTTATTTGACAGGATGGAGATATTATGTACAGAGAACACACAAAAGTCATCCGGATCGGAGACAGAAAAATCGGTGGAGGGAATCCCATACTGATTCAATCCATGACCAACACAAAAACAGAAGACGTAGAGGCCACAGTCAGACAGATCCATGCCCTCGAGGATGCCGGGTGCGACATCATCAGATGTACTGTACCTACGCCTGAGGCAGCCCGTGCCCTGGGTGAGATCAGGAAGCAGATCCACATCCCCCTGGTGGCAGATATCCATTTTGATTACCGTATGGCTATTGCGGCCATTGAGAATGGGGCGGACAAGATCAGGATCAATCCCGGCAATATCGGCGGGCCTGACCAGGTCAGGGCTGTGGTTGACAAGGCGGCCTCTTATCAGGTTCCCATCCGGGTAGGTGTCAACAGCGGATCTCTTGAGAAGGAGATCATAGAGAAATATGGAAAAGTTACTGCAGAAGGACTTGTAGAGAGTGCCCTGGACAAGGTCAGGATGATTGAAGACCTGGGCTATGACCAGGTGGTCGTGAGCATTAAGTCCTCAGATGTGCTGATGTGTGTGAAGGCGCATGAACTGCTGGCCCCCTCCTGTCCCTATCCCGTCCATGTAGGCATCACCGAGGCGGGTACGGTCTTTACCGGCAATATCAAATCTGCCCTTGGTCTGGGACTGATCCTTCATCAGGGGATCGGCGATACCATCCGCGTTTCTCTCACCGGTGATCCGGTGTATGAGATTGCCTCTGCCAAACAGATCTTAAGGACACTGGGACTCAGAAAGGGCGGCATTGAAGTGGTATCCTGTCCCACCTGTGGACGGACCAGCATAGACCTGATCGGACTGGCCGGCCAGGTAGAGAAGATGGCTGCCCAGTTTGATGATCTGAATATCAAGGTGGCCGTCATGGGCTGCGTTGTCAATGGTCCCGGGGAGGCAAAAGAAGCTGATGTGGGCATTGCTGGAGGAAAAGGGAGTGGATTGCTCTTCAGACACGGGCAGGTTGTAAAGAAGCTGCCTGAGTCGGGTCTTCTTGAGGCCCTGCGGGAAGAGCTTTACAAGTTCAGGTCTGTCAACCAGGCAAGTGATTGAAGGAGAGGATGCCATGCCGCTTAGATTTATCACCGGAGGCAGCGGACAGGGAAAAACCCGTTTTATCATCGAGGAAGTGATCACCAGAAGCAGGAAGGAGCCTGACCGGCAGTTTTATGTGATCGTGCCGGAACAGTTCAGCCTGGAGATGCAAAAAAACATTGTCTCCAGTCATCCTGATCATGGAACTATGAATATCGATGTCCTGAGCTTTTTTCGCCTTGCCTACCGGGTCTTTGATGAGTGCGGTTACCAGCCTGATGATATCCTGGAGGATCTGGGTGTTGTCATGATCCTGCGCAAGCTCCTGTCAGAGAACAGGGACCTGTTTCCTGATTTCAGCAGGAACCGGTCCAGGGCAGGATTTATTGATGAACTGAAATCAGCCCTGATGGAACTGATCGGTTATGATATCAGTCCTGCGGGGCTTTTGGAGACAGGGGAGAAGCTGGAGGGGAACCCTGCCCTGAGCCGCAAGTGCTGCCAGCTTTCCCATCTGGTTACATGTTTTGAAAAGTCGATAGAAGGCAGGTATATGGTCACAGAGCAGATTCTTCATGTGCTCTGTGATTTTGTCCCTGAGTCAGGATTGCTTTCAGGGGCAGTCTTTTATTTTGATGGCTACACCGGCTTTACTCCGGACCAGCTTCTCTTTCTGAAGGAACTGCTTACTGTCGCGCATGAGGTGAATATCACCGTGACCATCCCTGGAGAGGAGGGAATCCCGGAACTGACCTCAGAGGAGGATCTTTTTCATTTCAGCAACAAGACAATCCGGTCTCTGATTGAGACCTGCCGGCAGGCAGGCTCCCATCTGGAGGAACCGGTCTGCCTGTCGCAGGAGCTCCCGCCTCGCTTTGCGGACAGCCCGGAGCTGGCCTGGCTTGAGAAGAACCTGTTCAGAGCAGGGAAGAAAGCATGGGTTGAAGAGCCTGACCACATCCATCTTGTATCCTGCCCAGGCCCTGAGCAGGAAGCAGAGTATATATTGCACAAGGTCGAATACATGGTGCGCAGGAAAGGGTATCGCTACAGGGATTTTGCTGTCCTGACAGCGGATCTGGGGGAGTATATGTCATCCTTTGAACGGCAGGCAAGGATTCTCGGCATCCCCCTGTTTACAGATACCAAAAAGAAGATGTCCTACCATCCTTCTGTCGAGACCCTGCGGGCTCTGTTCCAGATGGCCCAGAGCGATTACAGCTATGAGAGCGTCTTCCGCTACCTGAAATCCGGCATGTCGGGAATCGATGACCAGGATGTGGATTATCTTGAAAACTATGTTATCGCTGCCGGAATTCGCGGCTATTACATGTGGAGCCGTCCTTTCAGCCGGAGACTCATGCAGGCGGATGAAGAAAGGATCAGCCGCCTTGAGAGACTCAGACAGCAGCTTCTTTCGGAAACCGAAGAATTCTGTCTGGCCTGGAAGAATCCACGGCTCAGGGTGTCAGAAAGGCTGACCGCCCTGTATGAACAGATGTGCCGGCTGGATTTTCCTGTTAAACTGACAGCCCTTGCTGATGAGGAAGAAGAGAAGGGCGACTATGTCAAAGAGAAAGAATACCGTGAGATTTTTTCCCTGCTGGTCTCTCTCCTTGATAAGATTGTTGATATTTACGGAGGGGATATGCTCCCTCCTGCAGAATTATCCGAGATGATCGATGCAGGGATGGATGCCCTGGGCCTTGGCGTCGTCCCTCTTTCCATGGACCAGATGATCCTTGGAGATCTGAAGAGAACAAGGCTTCCTGATATCAGGGTTCTTTTCATAGCCGGGATGAATGACGGACTGATCCCCCCGCCCCTTTCCAGGGACGGGATCCTCACAGATGAGGATAAAGAGATACTGTCCGGCCATGGCCTTGTTCTTGCCGGGGGAGCGGATGAACAGATCCTGGAGGATGAATTCTATATGTATCTTGCCTTTACCAGGCCCGGGGAAGACCTGTTTTTTACATGGTCCGAACTGGACAGACAGGGCAAGAGCAGGTTTCCTTCCGCGCTCATCAAAGAACTGACTGACCTTTTCCCACGGCTGATGGTCAGGACCTTTCCGGATCAGGAGAAGAGAGTTTATTTTAATACCACTGACAGCAGGGAGTACCTGCTCAGATCATTTCAGCCTCTTCTGGACAAGACTCAGGATCTTTCTGCCCTGTCTCTTCCCCAGAAGATGCTGATCAGATACTGGAAAGAAAAAAGCGGCCTCAGCTGCGAGCTTGCGAGATATGCTGCGATCAGAGACAGACTGAAGAGTGTAAGGCAGCTGTCCCCTGCACTGTCAGAAGGTCTTTACGGCAGTGAGCTTAAGGGGAGCGTGACAAGGTTTGAACAGTACTGCGCCTGTCCGTATGCCTATTTCTGTCTGTTTGGCCTGGGCCTGCGGGAGAGAGAGGAATTCAGCGTTCATCCGGTGGATATCGGCAACATCTTTCATAAGGCGCTGCAGATTTTTTCTGAGCAGGTGCAGGAATCAGAATACAGCTGGAAGACCCTTCCTGATGAAACCGCACAGAGCCTGATCACATCCTCCCTTGACAAAGCCGTCGACGAGGGCAGCCGGGAGATGATTGAGACGACAGCCAGGACCAGGTATATCCTTCTGTCTGTCAGGAGGATTCTGGAGCGGACGGTGAAGGTTTTTAAGAATCATCTCAGATCAAGTGATCTTGAACCAGATCGTTTTGAGCTGCATTTTTCAAAGATGGACAAGCTGGAGTCTGTCTCCGTGACCCTCGATCAGGGACACAGAATGTTTCTTGAAGGCTACGTGGACAGGGTTGATGTGTATGAAGACAGCCAGTCAGTGATCATGAGGGTCATTGATTACAAATCAGGAAAACAGACCTTTGACATGAATGATTTCTATCACGGGCTCAAACTGCAGCTGGTCGTCTACATGAAGGCGGCAGGGGAAATCTACGAACGGAATACTGGCAAGCCGGTGATTCCAGCCGGGATCTATTATTATCAGCTGAAAGACCCGGTGATCAAAGCGGATGATTATGATGAGGCGGCCCTGGAAAAAGAGTTCCGCATGTCAGGCTATACCAACTCTTCTCCGGAAGTTCTGGAGAGGATAGAACATGACAGGAACAGTTTCATATCGGCATCGGTGAGACTGACCAAAGACGGTGTCCCCTACAAGAACGATCCTGTCCTTTCCACGGAAGGATTTCAGACCCTCAAAGAATATGCGGACCGGAAGATCCGTATGATCGGCGGCGAGATTCTTGAAGGCCGGATAGAGGCTGCCCCCTATCGGATGGATAAAAAAACTGCCTGTGATTATTGTTCCTATCTTTCCGTCTGTGGATTTGACTTAAAAGAGGGCAGGAGATACAGGGACTGGAAAAAACTATCAGGATCCAAAGCCTTTGAGGCCGTCAGAAAGCAGGTGGAAGGATGATCTTTACCAGGCAGCAGCAGGCTGCAGTAGATACAAGAAATAAAGACCTCCTGGTGTCAGCCGGTGCCGGTGCCGGCAAGACAAGGGTTCTTGTCAGCCGGATCACAGACATGCTTACCGATCAGGATTCCCCCCTCTCGGCCAATGAGATTCTGGTCATGACCTTTACCAATGCCGCGGCCAGAGAGCTGAAAGAACGGCTTCTTTTACAGCTCTCTGAGAAACTGGATCAGAATCCTGGGGATAAAAGACTCCGCAGGCAGGTCCGTCTGATGCGGCAGGCAGATGTCTCCACCATCCACAGCTTCTGCAGCAGTGTCTTAAGAAGACATTTTCAGGAGGCAGGCATTGACCCGTCTTTCCGGATCGGAGAGGATGGGGAGATGACCCTTCTCAGGAAGCAGGCCATGGAGATCCTTCTTGAAGACTACTATGACAGAGAAGAGGAGGATTTCCTTAAGATCGTCGAAGCCTTTGCTCCGGGAAGAGATGACCGGATCCTGGAGGATATGATCACAGGACTATATAATTTCTCAAGAGGCTTTCCCGACCCTGCAGCCTGGTTTGGCCATAGGCTCCAGGAAGCAGAGAAGCTGGCCAGGCCGGAGACTGCCGCCTCCTCTGTCCTTGTTGCAGGCCTGCTCAGGAAGACCAAAGACCTCACGGATCATCTGAGGCAGGACCTGAGAGAGCTGGAGACCTGCGTTCTGAAAGGTCAGGAGGAAGCAGTTCCTGAGCGCTACGATCGTCTGATCAGCGAGGACAGGAAAGTGCTGGAGCAGCTTTCCGGGCACTTATCCTACGAAGAATACCATCAGGTTCTGAAAGACATGTCTGTCCTTGATATGCCAAGAGGTGTCAGTAAGACCGAGAAGCTCTTCGCAGGTCTTGGAGATATTAAATCCTTCCATGAGAAGGTCAAAGATATCCTGACCGGTCTCAGGGATCAGGAG
>CADBNQ010000172.1 GCA_902796045.1 uncultured Lachnospiraceae bacterium
AGTAGTAGCCCACGCCCCACTTGGTGTGGATGTAGACCGGTTCTCCCGGATTCTTCTCAATCTTCTCGCGAAGGCGCCGGATATGAACATCCACAGTTCTCACATCGCCCGGGTAATCATAGCCCCAGACGATATTGAGCAGGTTTTCCCTGCTGTAGACCTTGTTGGGATGGAAAGATAAGAGTTCAAGAAGGTCATACTCTTTGGCAGTGAGCCTGACTTCCTTCCCGTCAGTGAATACCCGCCTGCTGTCGCAGTCTATCTTCAGTCCGTTCTTCTCGAAGATCTTCTTCTTCTCTTCTGTATCAGGCTTCCGGGCGCTTCTGCGCATGATTGCCTTAATCCTGGCCTTAACCTCCAGGATATTGAACGGCTTTGTGATATAGTCATCCGCTCCGTACTCCAGGCCAAGGATCTTATCCATATCATCGCCCTTGGCTGTGAGCATAATGATCGGCATATTGGAAAACTCCCTGATCATCTGACATACCTCAAACCCGCTGAGCTTCGGCAGCATCACGTCCAGAAGGACGATATCATACTCAGTCTTTCTGGCCATCTCCAGGGCTTCCTCGCCATCATAGGCACAGTCAACCTCCATATCGTCCTGAACCAGAGAGAACTTGATTCCCTTGACGATCAGCCGTTCATCATCGACAACAAGCACCTTTTTACCCATTCTTTGTCACCTCTGCTATACTGTAATAGAATCTTTGATCCTGTCATAGATCCCCTGACCGATCCCGGGGACACTGGTGATATCCTCAATGTCGGAAAAGGGTCCGTTCTTCTCTCTGTACTCAATGACAGCGTCTGCTCTGGATGCGCCAATTCCCTTCAGAGAAGTCAGCGCGGCGGCATCGGCAGTGTTGATATTGATCTTGCCGGAAGAACCTGCCTGGCTGCCTGTGCCGGCATCCGGGCTGCCGTCACTCCCTGCTGCGTCTCTTGATGGGACCAGGACCTGCTGTCCATCCTCCACAAGAGCAGCCAGATTGACGGCACACTCATCGGCATCTTTCGTCAGACCGCCGGCAGCTTCCACTGCGTCTCCCGCTCTGGAACCGGCTGCCAGTCTGTAAAGGCCAGGGCTTCTAACCTCACCGCACACGTGAACACATATGGCGGTCTCATCAGACCCGGTATCCCGGGCAGTCTCAGCGGACATGGCAGATGCCCCTTCTGCCGGGTATAGATCCTCTCCCGGACCCATCCGGGTCATACGGCAGCCTCCTGTCGTGAGTAAAAGAAGAAAGATGACAAGGATCTGTATCCAATGTTTATCATCTTTTGTCCAAACGCTCAATCAAGACACTCCTTCCCGATTGAGACAGGCCAAATCATGCAGATGCCGACCCTCGAAGACCGGCCTGCGCATCTAATTAATGATACCTGAAAATCAATGGGAATTCAAGAGTAAATTGGAAGATTCTTTTAGTGCAGACCATTCTCTTTCAGCGTCTTGTCAAGAATCAGGATCATCTGGTCCACATCCTCCTTTGTAATGACCAGGGGCGGAACAAATCTGATGATGTTTGTTCCCGCCGAGATGATCACAAGGCCATTTTCAAGAGCCTTGCTGATGAAAGGCGCTGCTGGCGTATCCAGCTCAATTCCCTGCATCAGTCCCAGTCCTCTGTGGTCGATGATCTGGCTGTAATTGTTCTTGAGCAGTTCCAGCTGATCATAAAGATAGGCGCCCACTTCATGGACATGTTCCACGATCCCCTCTGATTCATAGATGTCAAAGACCTTGCTGACTGCAGCTGTGACAAAAGGATTGCCGCCGTAGGTGGTTCCATGATCTCCCGGCACAAGTGCATGGGAAGCTTTCTCGTTTGTGACAAAGGCCCCTACAGGCACACCGCACCCTAAGGCCTTGGCCAGGGCCATGACATCAGGCTTTACCCCGTAAAGGTCATGCGCGTAAAGGGCACCGCACCGGCCCATGCCGCACTGCACTTCGTCAAAGATCAGCAGGATGTCCTTCTCATCACAGATCTCCCGGAGCCCCTGAAGGAATTCTCTCTCAGCCGGATGGATGCCGCCCTCTCCCTGGACCACCTCACAGATAATACCGCAGGTCCTGTCAGTGATCTTTGCCCTGACATCCGATAAGTCGTTAAAGTCGGCAAAGACCGCCCGCATCTGTACCGGCACAAAGCCGTCCTGATAATGGGCATTCCCTGTAACAGATAAGGATCCCTGACTTCGTCCGTGGAAAGAATGATTCATGGAGATAAACTCATAGTCGACAGTGGGGTCCTTCATCCAGGCGTATTTCCTGGCCACCTTCAGAGCACCCTCGATTGCCTCTGTCCCGCTGTTGGTAAAGAAGACTCTTGACATCCCGCTGGTCCTGATAATCTTCTCTGCTGCCTCAACAGATGGTCTGTTATAATACAGATTTGAAGTGTGGAGGATACGGTCGATCTGGTCTTTCAGAGCATCGTTGTAGGCCTTATTGTTATAGCCGAGGGCAAATACAGCAATCCCGGCGGCAAAGTCAAGGTATCTCTTTCCGTCTGAATCCTCCAGATAGACGCCGTCTCCTTTCTCAAAGACAACAGGAAAACGATTATAGGTCTTAAGGAGAACCTTATCTCCTCTTGTTATGATATCCTGCATGTTTGACATGATGATTTCCTTTCTAAATTGACTGTGGACTAGAAGAATAATGGTTCTTTGATGATGGCCGTGCCGATTCCTTTTTCTGTGAAGAACTCCAGCAGGAGACAGTGGGGCAGTCGTCCGTCAAGAATATGCACCCTTGATACCCCTTGTTCGATCGCCTCAATACAGTTGTTGAGCTTGGGGAGCATCCCCCCGCCCACTACGCCCTTTGCGATAAAATCCTTTGCCTCTGTGACATCCATCTCAGAGATCAGGCTTGATTTATCCGAAGGATCAGCATAGACCCCTTCTATATCTGTCAGGAAGACCAGCTTCTCGGCCTTCATGGCGGTGGCAACTCCGCAGGCTGCGTCATCCGCGTTGATGTTGTAGGCCTCAAAAGCGTCGCTCAGCCCGATGGGGGCTATGACCGGGACGAAATCTCTGTCCATCAGGGTTTCAAGAAGGTCAGTGTTGACCGAGCTGACATCGCCCACATAGCCGATGTCTTTCCCGTCAGGCTTCTTTTGGGTGACTCTGATCATACTGCCGTCTTTTCCGCACAGGCCTACCGCATTGACGCCAAGCTTCTGCATCATGGCAACAAGCTCTTTGTTTACTTTATTGAGCACCATCTCCGCGATTGACATGGTCTCCTTATCCGTGATCCTGAGGCCATTGTAGAATTCCGGCTCTCCTCCGTTCAGCCTGACCCATTTGCTGATTTCCTTTCCTCCTCCGTGCACGATGACGGGGCGGAAGCCGATGAGCTTAAGCAGGGCCACGTCTTTGATAACATTGTATTTGAGTTTATCATCCAGCATGGCGCTGCCGCCGTATTTGACGATGATGGTCTTCCCGTTAAAACGACGGATATAGGGCAGGGCTTCTATCAGTGTATTGGCCTTCTGCATGATGATGTCCATCTTGCTGTCATTTGCTTGATTGTATGTCATGATCTGTCCTTTCTATGATCTGTAGTCCGCATTGATCCGGACATATTCGTAAGTAAGGTCACATCCCCAGGCAGTGGCACTCTCCTCCCCCTGGTGAAGATGGAGGATGGCTCTGACCGGGTTGGCTGACAGGATGTCTGCAGCCCTTTCCTCACTGTAGTCCGCCGCTATGCCCTCCCTGACAATGGAAAGAGATCCCTTGCTGCTTTCCAGATCAATATCTACCAGTGCCGGGTCAAAGTTTGCGCCGCTGTAACCCATGGCGCACAGGATCCGGCCCCAGTTGGCGTCCTTTCCGAAGACCGCAGCCTTGGTCAGGTTAGAGCAGACAACGGACTTGCTGATGATTTTTGCTTCTTTTCTGGTCCCGGCGCCTTTTACGGTCACTTCAAAAAGCCGGGTGCAGCCTTCTCCATCTCCCGCGATCTGTTTGGAAAGCCAGGTCAGTATCTCTGTTATGGCCTCCCGAAAGACCGGCAGGTCCGAAGAGTCCTCTTCCAGGACAGGATTGCCTGCCAGTCCGTTGCACAGGACAAGGCAGGTGTCATTGGTTGAGGTATCCCCATCTACCGAGACCATATTGAAAGTATCCTCCACGACTTCTTTTACCATCTGCTGAAGGACAGACTGTTCAATAGCTGCATCACTGGTCACAAAAGCCAGCATGGTTCCCATATTGGGGTGGATCATGCCGGATCCCTTACACATCCCTCCGATCGTCACTTTCTTTCCGCCAATGCAGGCAGTCAGAGCAATCTCCTTCTTATGGGTGTCTGTTGTAAGGATAGCTGTGGCTGCATCATCTGCAGCTTCAGTTGTTCTGCTTCTGGACTCTGCCAGCATTTTTATGCCTTTTTTTACGATCTCCATATTCAGCTGGGGTCCGATCACTCCGGTGGAGGCCGTCAGGACTTCCTCCGGAGCAAGGCCAAGCAGGTCTGCGGCATAAGCGGCTTCTTCCCTGCAATTCTCATATCCGAGGCTTCCCGTGCAGGCATTGGCAATACCGCTGTTGATCACTACTGCCCGGGCACTTCCATGGTTTTTAACAATCTCCTGATCCCAAAGGACCGGGGCTGCCTTTACAATGTTTCTTGTGAAAGTACCTGCGCAGACTGCCGGGACCTCTGAATAGATCAGAGCCATGTCTTTGTTCTCTTTTCCTTCCCTGATTCCGGCTCTCAGTCCTGCAGCATAGAAGCCTTTCGGGGCGTTAATGCCGCCCTGTATCTTTTCTGTTGTCATAGTTTTCTCCTTTCAGGGAAATACCGGAGGCATCTGGAGACCGGTATTCTCAGGAAGTCCAAACATCAGATTCATGTTCTGGACTGCCTGGCCGGCAGCGCCCTTTACCAGGTTGTCCATGGCTCCCATCATGATGACACGGCCGGTCCGCCTGTCCAGTCTGATTCCAACGTCAACATAGTTGCTGCCTTCGACCCATCTTGTCTCCGGGTACACGCCTGTCGGCTGGACCCGTACAAATTGTTCCTGCTCATAGGTGGTCTCATAGAGATCCTGAATCTCCTGCTCGCTGATGGACTCCTTCAGGTCTGCATAGGCTGTGACCAGGATCCCCCTGTTCATGGGAACCAGATGAGGCGTAAAGTTCAGCAGAGTCTTCTGTCCGGATACATAGGTCAGCTGTTCCTCAATCTCCGGAGTATGCCGGTGGCCGGCTACACCGTAGGCTTTGATGCTTTCATTTACTTCGCAGAAGAGGTTTGCAGTCTTGGCTCCTCTTCCGGCCCCGGAGGTCCCTGATTTCGCATCGATGATGATGGAGTTCATATCGATGAGACCAGCTTTAGCCAGGGGATATACAGACAGGACGGAACAGGTCGGATAACATCCCGGATTGGCAACCAGTCTGGCTTCTTTGATCTGATCTCTGTTGAGCTCGCACAGACCATAGACGGCCTCGTCAATAAAGGCAGGGCTTCCATGCTGAATCCCATACCACTCCTCATAGACTGCGATATCCTTGATCCTGAAGTCAGCACTTAAATCAATGATCTTCACCTTGCTTAATATGTCCTCACTGACAAGGGTGCTGCACAAGCCCTGGGGTGTCGCAGTAAATACTACATCCACCTCACTGCACAGTGCCTCAAGATCCTCCCCCCGGCAGATATCCGGTACAAGGGTAAACATGTTTCTGAATATGTCTGCATAGGCTTTGTCAACGTAACTCCTTGACCCGTACCATGTGATCTGTGTCTCTTTGTGGCCGAGAAGGATGCGCACCAGTTCCTGGCCGGCATATCCTGTGGAGCCTATGATTCCTGCTCTGATCATCGTTTTTTTCCTCCAGATTCTAATTTGCATTTCCACCCATTATAGCAAGTCCGGGGCGGTCAGGCAAGCACCTATTTGCCTGCTATTAATATTTATTAGCTATGTTTTCATAAATATACATCAAATATATAGTTATTTCAAGTCTAAGTTAATATTTATTTATAATTTTAAAAAGTCCTTGCATAATAATGCATTATGAAGTATCATATCTACAAAACTGTTTCGGAGGAATAAGATATTATGAGCAAAGAAAAAGTCGTTTTAGCATACTCAGGTGGACTGGATACAACAGCTATTATTCCCTGGCTTAAAGAGACCTACAACTATGATGTCATCTGCTGCTGCGTTGACTGCGGTCAGGGCAAGGAGCTTGAAGGGCTGGATGAGAGAGCCCTTTACTCCGGGGCAGCCAAGTTATATATAGAAGATATCAACGATGAGTTTGCCGAGAACTATATCATGCCCTGTGTACAGGCGGGAGCTGTCTATGAACACAAGTACCTTCTGGGCACCTCCATGGCAAGACCGGGGATCGCAGCTAAGCTGGTGGAGATCGCCAGAAAGGAAGGGGCCGTGGCCATCTGTCACGGTGCTACGGGCAAGGGCAATGACCAGATCCGTTTCGAACTGAGCATCAAAGCACTCGCCCCGGATATAAGAATTATCGCTCCCTGGCGTGACAGCAGCTGGACTCTGAAATCAAGAGATGATGAGATCGCCTACTGCAAGGCACATGGGATTGACCTTCCCTTCGGCTCCGACAGCAGCTACAGCCGAGACCGGAACCTCTGGCATCTAAGCCACGAGGGACTTGAACTGGAAGATCCCTCCTGTGAACCGGATTATGACCATATACTGATGATGAGTGTTCCTCCGCAGAAAGCCCCGGATGAAGCTGAATATGTCACGATGACTTTTGAGGAAGGTGTTCCCACCAGCATTAACGGTGAGAATATGAAGGTAGCCGACATCATCCGTAAGCTGAACGAGATGGGAGGCAGACATGGCATCGGAATCGTGGACATCGTGGAAAACCGTGTTGTCGGCATGAAGTCCCGCGGGATCTATGAGACACCGGGTGGAACGATCCTGGTAGAGGCACACCAGCAGCTTGAAGAGCTGGTACTTGACCGGGCGACCATGGAAGTGAAGAAAAACATGGGCAACAAGCTGGCCCAGGTTGTCTACGAAGGGAAATGGTTTACTCCCCTGTGCGAAGCCATCAGAGCCTTCGTTGCCTCCACGCAGAAGGTGGTAACCGGAGAAGTCAGGTTCAGACTCTACAAGGGCAATATCATCAAGGCAGGAACCACATCTCCTTACAGCCTCTACAACGAATCCCTTGCATCATTCACCACCGGAGACATGTATGATCATCATGACGCAGACGGCTTTATCACCCTCTTCGGGCTGCCCCTGAAGGTCAGAGCCATGATGATGCAGGAGGTCAACCAGAACAAAAAATAATACAGGGGATGTCGCAATACTGGGGCTATCGCGATAATGCAGAGCTGCCGGGAATGTCTTCGGCTTCCGTTGTTCCTCGAAAAAAAGGCTAATTCATTTAGCCTTTTTTTCATGCGGTACAAAGTCAGCCTCAGGCATCCACCGGC
>CADBNQ010000173.1 GCA_902796045.1 uncultured Lachnospiraceae bacterium
AAAACAAGATGCGAGTTTTGCGCGAATGGCGGTAAATCAGCGCGCGAACCGAAACGAGCAAACGCAACCGGTCTGATCCATAGGCTGTTGTTTCCCCTTCAAAGACAAAAGGCAGGATCCCATGCACCACAAATACATGAAATCCTGCCGGTTTGGGGAGGGCTGTTTTGAGGACCAGCCCTTTTCTATTCTTTTTGTCTCCAGCTGTCTATTTTGAAATCCCTGTTGAAATCCAGTCCCAGAAATGCTTTGATGATCCACACAAAGAGGAGTACTGTGAGGATGGGTATGCCGCAGGTTGTCACCAGCATGACCACAACAACCTCGATGAAATCATTGATGGTGTCCTTGGCTTTCTCCACGATCTCTTCTGAAAGCTGGGTGGCTGCGGAGGCTGCTTCATTCAATGACTCCTTTGTGTCCTCCATGAGGTCATTCACTCCTTCTCTCATATCGGACAGATAATCCAGAAGTCCTTTATCCTCTTCCTCGAGTGCTTCCTGGTCGATGATGGGTTTTTCCTCCTCAGATGATTTCCAGATGTCTTCTGTGGTCTCTTCTTCTATCTTTTTTACGTTCTCCATGCTGGTGTTGATGGACACTTCGTTTGTCTTCTCTATCACGTTTGTGAGTCTTACACTGACAGGGACCAGAAGAACAATGGCTGCGCCCAGGGCCAGCACCTTTACCGCCAGGTGACGGAGTACACGGATATTTATAAAAAGGTAGAGGATAAGGAGGGTGCATCCGATGGGGATCAGCCAGGTGAAGGTCAGGTATCCGGCTATGGTCAGCATGTATTTCTCCAGAACGATCACGGTCAGAATAGCAATGAAATACCCTGCCATATCAATGACCTTGTTGGCGATGGGGGTTGTGGCATCTCCGGGAACTGCCCCCAGGGCCAGGGACGCGGCAGAGGCTGCTGCCGTCATCTCAAGGACGGTAGTCTGCTTCTCATTCAGCATCCTGATGGTCTCCTTGTAAGTCTCCGGCTTAGATGCCACGGGAGCGACGACAAAGATCGACAGTACAATGACCAGTAAAAGAGTGAGCGCTGTGATTCCTCTCCTTAAACTTATCTGTCCGTTCATCATTTCCCTCCTTTATTCCAGAAATCAAGAACGTCCTGGCATTCATCTCACGACTGCAATCCATGGCTTGCTCAGAAATAGATGACTTCCCATTCACACAGGAAACGCCAGGATCCGGAGCCGAACTCGGCATCATTCCAGGTTCCGCCCTCATCTCCGCTGTACTGGGCATAGTGTTCATTTCCGGTTTTGTTATTGGGCTGGCCCGGTGCCCAGTTGGTGTAGACTACTTCCGACTGGTCCGCCCACACCCAGTCTCCTTCCTCATCCTGGTCTGTCAGGCCTATAAAGGTATGCTCCCTGTCATTGGATGACAGGTACTGGTAGACGGCTGTGTTTTCTTCCTCGGAATCTATGACGGCCAGATGTCCTCCCATCTTTTTGCAGTACTCTTCACATTCATCAAATGTTTTAAGCCCCAGGTCATGGAAGTTATAAATGGCATATACATGGCCGTTAAACTCCAGGGGTTCGATGGGTTCTGCGGTGCGCAGCCCTTCCTCTGCAATATCCATGGCAGAGCTTTCACTCTTACCGGACTTGTCATCCTCCGCACTGTCGAATTCCAGCAGGTCATCATCATCCGCATCGGTATCCTGATCCGTGTTCTGGTCTTTGTCTTCTTCGACAAAGAGGTCATCATCGCCCTCTGTTTTATTGTCATTATCTGTGAGTAATTCTTCCGTGGCAGCTTCGCCGGTGCCGGGCTTGCGTTCGTTTCCTTTCCTGCCGGTCAGCATGTGGGCTGCAATAAATAATATCAGGACAATGAAAAGGGCGATCACCACCATGGCTATGGCAGCGATGACAGGAATCTTTGATTCTGATTCACCGAAATCTATCTCTTCAAACGGGGCGTTCCCTTCACCGTCCAATTGCCTGTATTCAGCAGAATATGCTCCGGTTTCTTCTTCATAGTTCCCTGGATTATCTCTTTCTGCTTCAGAATAAAGCCTTTTCGGCTTTGCTTTCTCTGCCGGTTTCTCAAGCCGTGCCGATCTTCTTCTTCGCCTTGGTCTGTCCGGTGTCTCCTGACTGTCCCCTGCCGGCTGACCCAAAGGGCTGCCGCACTGCGGGCAGAATCTTGCATCATCACGTGTTTCAGTACCGCAATATGGACATTTCACAGTTCATCGCCTCCTTTTCCAGATTCAGGACCCGGTCAGGGTCCCGGAGCCTTATTATACATTGGCCCTTTCTGCCAAATCAACTAATAGATTTACTGTCTTTTACTTAATAACTTAAACTTCCCACACCAACATATGTGCTTCTGTCTGTAAATCAGCGGATATCTGACCGGTACTGTGTGAAGAAATGTCAACTG
>CADBNQ010000174.1 GCA_902796045.1 uncultured Lachnospiraceae bacterium
GAACTCGCTTCGCTCAGACACACTACGGAGCCCAAAATGTCTGTCATTTCGATGAGAAACAGTTGACATTTCTTCACACAGTACCGGCCAGATATCCGCTGATTTACAGACAGAAGCACATATGTTGGTGTAGTTTAAGTTAAGAAAAAAGAATGCCCGGAAGCAGGGAGAGAGCAACAGATACTCTTGCTTTCCGGGCATTCTGTTTGTTCTATCTGTATTCCATCTCTACGCACAGTTTGTTCCCCCCTGCAGTCACTTTTGCCATGCTGCCGCAGACCAGGGGCATCATGGGAGGCAGGTGTCCGATATCGGCATCCATGATGACAGGCAGGCCGAAGCCGTCCAGCATATCCGTCACGGCCCTGTACTGGTCAAGTCCCAGCACGACTTCCCCATGGCAATAGGGACGGCCGATCAGGAAACCACGGGCACATCTGAACCATCCCGCATGGGAAAGCTCCCACAGACCCCGGCGGATGGACAGGGGGTTCAGGTCGCAGGCTTCCAGGAACCAGATCACCCCGTCCTCTTCATACCGGTCGTTAAAGGCCTCCACCTGGTCAAATCCGGTACCGCAGAGATTAATCAGGATATCCAGGCAGCCGCCAAGCAGGCGTCCCTGCATGGTCACTTCTCCTGCAGCCGTCTCCGGCCGGCAAACAAGCTTTAAAGGCTCAGTCACATTGTAGGGTTCAAGGGGCGACTCCTCCGTCTTAAGACTTTCCTTCTCCCACAGACCATAGCTGTGAACCGACCGGCTCTCCCCCCTGAGCAGGGCCAGGGCATCCTTAAGTGAGAGGTGCCAGGGTTCCATCCCGAAGGCCGCGGCATTGGGTCCGTAGATGGACGCCGTGTCACAGAGCGTTGCCAGAAGGAAGGTCAGGTTGGTATTATCCGAATAGCCCATAAACCATTTAGGCGGGCAGGCCTTCAGCTTCTCAAAATCAATGGATGGCAGAATCTCGCACATGAGCTCCCCGCCTCCACAGGAGATCAGGATATCGGTATCCGGAGAAGAATACCAGATATTGAATTCTTCTGCACATTTCTCCGGGGTATTGCTGATGCCAATCCCGCACCCTTCGTAGGCATTGGGCCCGCATTTCGTCACATAGCCCATCTCTTCCAGCACTTCCTGCGCGTTTTTAAAAGAAGAATAATATGGTTCTATATTACAGCCGAAGGAGGGGGCGACAAAGCCTATACGACCTCCGTCCTGCAAAAATGGTGCGTATCTCATAACTCTTTCCTTTCATCTTCCTCAACCGGAATCTCCTCCATCGGGAGTATGGCGGGCAGATCTTCTGCTGTCTGCTCCGGGACCAGCTCCTGTTCCGGGATTCCGCTCCCGTCGTTAAATCTGTAGACCACTCTTGTATCTGCCAGATAATCGTGCAGGGCTTCTTTCTCCTTTCCGACAACGATCAGCAGATATCCGATAAAAAGAAGTGCAGAGGAGAGAAATCTGCCCACTGTCTCCCGGTATATAATCTGATAGAGGGAGGGCTTCCTCTCACGACTGTCACGAGAATCCTGCGTCAGAGATTGGACGCCGACCACCTCTATCCGCATAAGCTTCTTTCCCAGCGTGCTCCCGCTGCTATAGGTCATAATAATAAAATACAGGGCGCCGGCTGCATAGACCAGGACATCCGCCGCTGACCAGGTAAAAAAAACATCCCTGGCAAAGGAGAACCTGCTTCCTCCTGTAAAGAGTCCCGGCAGCACTCTCAGCAGAAGCAGCGGTATAAAGAGGATGCATCTGTCTATGAAATATGCCGTAAGCCTTACAAAGAAACCCGCATAGGTTATGCTTCCTGCCTGGGGCCTGTCATTTTGCATAATACATCAGCACCCCGCTTTCATCATTCTCCATCAGGTCTCTGGCCGCCTGGATGTCAGACTGCCTGCCGAGCTTCCCGGCCGCTCCCAGGATCTGGTTAAAGTAAAACTGCAGCTGTGTATCCTTCTCCGGGACAAAGAATCTGATCTTGCTGCTGCCCAAGGCTGTGCCGATCTCCGCTTTGGCCTCTTCCAGTCCCATGACCTCATCAAGCAGACCCAGCTTCCTGGCCTGGGCCGCAGAATAAATCCGGCCGTCAGCAAGCTTCCTGACCGTCTTGATATCCATATTTCGTCCCTCAGCCACGATGCCGGTGAACTGCTCATAGGACTCATCAACAAGACTCTGCAGGATCTCCTTTTGTTCCTTTGTCATCTCATGGGCGCCTGATCCGATGGTCTTGTTCTTCCCTGAGGTGATATCGATCTCTGAAACACCGACTTTTTTCATCAGGTCTTCATAATTCATCAGGGAGATGATCACACCGATGGAGCCCGTCCAGCTGTTTCTGTTGGCGTAGATCTTATCTGCCGCCATGGAGATATAATAGGCGCCGGAGCAGGCCTGGCTCGCAAAGTAGGCATAGACGGGCCGCCCGGTCTTTTCCTTATATTCCATCAGTTTTAAATAGAGCTCATCACTCTCGTAGACGGTTCCCCCGGGACTGTCCACATAGAGAAAGATCCCCTTGTTCTGCTCAGACCCAATCATACTGTCAATATAATCCAGATAAAAATCATGACGATACTCTTCCCCGGAGGAAATACCATCGATAGACTGGTCTTCCTTCTGTATGGTGCCGACAACATCGATCTGTCCGATATACTCCTCTGCCGGCAGCTTGATGTCTTTCCGGCTTCGCCCAAGAAATCCATCCAGAACTTCTTCTGTCTTCTTACCGGACTTCTCCACCATCTTATTCTTATAGACGGCCGCCCCGATCCCGATCATTCCAGTCACAGCCAGAATAAGGCAGGCAGCGATAATTCCTGCAAGCTGTTTCCCTTTCATATGAACTAATCAACCTCCTTTAATCAATCAAAAAAGATGTATATCTACTATAATCATTAGGGTAAAAAAAATCAAGTTGAGAAATAATATTTTCCATGCTATAAATAACTCTATAAAACGAAAGAGGAGGCGTCAGATATGCAGGTGCTTTCACTCAGGCTGCAGTATACCCGGGAGGGTGTGCGCATCGTTCAGGTATACAGTGACCGCCTTCGGATTCAGCTTCCTGAGGCGGTCGGTAATCATCCGGTCACAGAGATCGGCCCCTACTGTTTTTCTGCATCCGGACCGCGTCTAAGCGGGGACTCTTTTCTCTGGCCGGAGGATTCCGGCGGTCAGGGGGCGGGTCCTTCCCTCCCTCCTGTAAGCGGCAAAGACTTAGAAGAAGTCTTTCTTCCTTCTTCTGTCCGCCTTCTCCACAACGGAGCCTTTTACAACTGCCGCCGGCTTCGAACCCTGGGAGCCGGACCAAGATTGTCGGCTATCGGCAGTGATGTCTTCACCAACTGCTCCCGGCTGACAAGACTGGTCTATGCCGGAGGCAGTCAGGAAGCAGCCGGGCTTTCTCTGCTGCTGGGAAGACTTGAGCACGACCTCGAGGTCTCCTGTCCGGACTTCACCCTCTTCTTCCCTGAGTACTATGAGTGGCTTGATGAGGTAACGCCGGCACATCTTTTCAGCAGAAGCATCCACGGGGAGGGCTTCCGCATGAGGAAATGCATCCGGGACGGGCAGATTGATTTCGGAAAATATGATGCCTGTTTTGAGTCCGCTTTAAGGACCGAGACAGAAGAAACCCTGCTGAAGACAGCCATCTGCAGGCTCCGCTGGCCATCCGGCCTTCAGGACAGTTCCCGCCATCTCTACAGAGATACCCTGACAAAGGGCCATGACACCGCGGTCGCCATGGCTGTCACGAACAGAGACCTTCCGCTTCTGATCTTTTTATATACGGCGTTCTCTCTGCCCGGAACTTCTTTCAGAGCCGGTCTTGACCGGTGTATCGCCGCTGACTGGAGCCAGGGGGCCGCATGGCTTCTGGACGCCGGAAAGAAACGGCCGGGCAGGTCTTTTGCAGACAAAGACTATTCTTTCTGATCTTTGACCCAGTCTCCGGCTATTGCCAAAGCCGTGCAAGAGGTATATAAGATGACACATAGACTAACACAATCGGAATGGGAACAGGAGCAGTGCCGCAAGATCCTTCTGCTGACCCGCAACGAGCTTTATCTGGATTTTCGTTATCTGGATAATGCCCTTTCTGCCCTGACCTTTGCTCCGGACGACACATTGCGGACCACGGCGACAGATGGCAGCTGCTATTTCTACCCGGCAGGACAGATTCTCCGGCTCTTTGTGTCAAACCCGGTTTATCTGAACCGGTCCTATCTGCACAGTATCCTTCACTGTGTGTTCTGCCATCCTTTTATACGGGGCGGCAGGGAGCCGGTCATCTGGAATCTCGCCTGTGATATTGCCGCCGAGTGGGTCATTGATTCCCTGGACCGTCCCAGCGTTAAGAGGATACTGTCACTGACCAGGATCAGCTGCTATGAATATCTGAAAGAGCACCAGATTCCGGTCAGTGCCGCCGCCATCTACAGGGAACTCCTGACAGTGACCGATCCCGGCCGCCAGCTGCAGCTGCAGACTGAGTTCACCGTTGATGACCACCGTTACTGGCCCGGGGATCCGAAGAGCTCTCCTGCTGCGGCAAGGGCCGCCGAAAAGTGGGAGAAGGCCGGGCGCAGGGTCAGTCAGGAGCTTACCATGAGGGGCAAAGACCAGTCCGAGGCCGCCGCCAGTCTGGAGACGCAGATCCGGCTTGGCCGAAGACGCCGGTCATACAGAGACTTCCTTCGCAAATTCACTGTTTTAAAGGAAGAGCTCCACTGCGACTACGATGAGTTTGATCTGAACTATTACACCTTCGGCCTGGACCTGTATAAAAACATGCCCCTCATAGAGCCTTTGGAAAGCAGGGAGATCCTCAGGATCGCGGAGTTTGTCATCGTCATCGATACAAGTTATTCTACAAGCGGTGACCTGGTCCGGTCCTTCCTCAGAGAAACCTTTCAGATCATTTCCCAGAGGGATACTTTTTTTCACAAAAGCCTTATCCGGATCCTCCAGTGTGACGATCAGGTCCGGAGCGACATGACCATCAGAGGGGAAGAGGACCTTGACAGCCTGCTTTCCTCCTTCACTATTCTCGGCGGAGGGGGAACGGATTTCCGTCCTGCCTTCTCTTATGTGGAGAAACTTCTGGATGAAGGGGTTTTTCACCACCTGAAAGGACTCCTTTACTTTACCGATGGAAAGGGAACCTTCCCCGCGAAACGTCCCCCCTACGATACAGCCTTTGTCTTTACAGGAGAGGAAGACCCTCCTGCCCTGCCTCCCTGGGCTATGAAGATTCATTTTGGAGAGGATTATGAATATTAAAAAAGCGAAAACCGAGATTAAAAATACCGTTCTGGCCTATCTGGACAAAGACGAAGCCGGCCAGTACCGGATCCCTGAGATCCGGCAGAGGCCCATCCTCCTGATGGGGCCTCCCGGCATCGGAAAAACACAGATCATGCAGCAGATTGCCGGAGAGTGCCAGATCGGCCTGGTATCCTATACCATAACTCACCACACCCGGCAGAGTGCCATCGGCCTGCCCTTCATCACGGATGAGTGCTATGACGGCAGAAGCTGCAAGGTGACTGAATACACCATGAGTGAGATCATCGCCTCGGTATACAATTACATCAGGGCGACAGGAAGAAAAGAAGGCATCCTCTTTATCGATGAGATCAACTGTGTTTCAGAGACCCTGGCCCCGACCATCCTCCAGTTTCTTCAGTGCAAGACCTTTGGCAGCCAGGCCGTACCTAAAGGCTGGATCATTGTCGCGGCGGGGAATCCTCCTGAATACAACAAAAGCGTCAGGGAATTTGACTTCGTCACCCTGGACCGTATCAGGATCATGAACATAGAGGCCGATCTGGGCGTGTTTAAAGAATATGCCAGAAGTCGACACCTCCATCCCTTTATCCTGAGTTATCTTGAACTGCGCCCCCAGAATTTCTACAGGACAGAAAATGATGTGGACGGCCTCCAGTTTGTCACGGCCAGAGGCTGGGAGGACTTAAGCTGCCTGATCACCTCCTATGAGCATCTGGGAATCCCTGTGGATGAGGATGTGATCGGCCAGTATCTTCAGCATGCTGACATATCCAGGGATGCAGCGGCCTACTATGACCTCTACCAGAAATACCGGGATGATTACGATATCAGCAGCATCCTGAAAGGGAGGGCAAAGGCCGGTTTATTTGAGCGTCTCTACAGGGCATCCTTTGACGAAAAACTGAGCTGTGTGGAGCTTCTGGTCAGCGGTCTGCATGCGGTGATTTCTGAAGCCATGGAGCTTGACCGTCTCACAGATGCCTGCTACCGGTTTCTGAAGGAATACCGGCAGCTTCTGTCAGACAGGCAGTCAGAAAGCGGGCTCTGGTCCATCCGCCTGGAAGCTCTTGAAAAGAAACACAGCCAGGAAGAAAAAACAGGGCTTGTCACTCCGGGACAGAGGGCATTTACTGCAAAGCTTCTTAAGCTTCTCAGAAGCTTTACGCCTGACAGTCAGGCCGATCCTGAAGCTGCTTTTGCCTCTGTAAAATCTTCCTTTGAAGAGCTCACCAAAACAAGGAGCCTGTCCGTCAGACGGTCCTCCTCCTCCCTTGAGCATGCCTTCACTTTCATGGAAGAAGCCTTCGGGGAAGACCAGGAAATGATCATCTTCGTCACTGAGCTGACCATGGATCCGGAGATCTCGGCCTTTATCTCTGAGAACGGCTGTGAACGTTATTATAAGTACAATAAGTCCCTGCTGATCGGGACAAGGAGGGCGGAACTTCTCGCAGAGCTTTCGCGTGATGAGATCTATTCCCATGCTTCCTCCTGGGAATTCTGACCGGACCATGAGGCCCTTTGGAGATTTTATCAGACCACTTATCAGAAATTGATGTTTGTCAGACAGGGCTCAGATATGATACAATGATTCTATGGTATAAAGTATTCGATTTTATATGATTATATATGATACAGGAGGTATGATGATGAAAAGCTTATCTATATGTCTGTTTGGTGCCAGCAGCGACCAGATAGACAAGCACTATATTGAGGAAGTTGAACAGCTGGGACGGGAGATGGGAAAGCGCGGATACCGTCTGATCTTCGGAGGAGGAAGCACAGGCCTGATGGGGGCCGCTGCCAGAGGAGCTGCTGCAGGCGGAGGACATATTATCGGTGTGATCCCCAGATTCATGTACGAATTTGAGGCTATCTATGACCAGTGTGATGAGCTGATCCACACAGATACCATGCATGAGCGCAAGGAAATCATGGAAGACCGTGCCGACGCCTTTATCATCGTTCCCGGGGGGATCGGAACTTTAGATGAATTCTTCGAGATCCTCACTCTGGTATCGCTGGAGAAGAAAACAGCCCCCATCATTCTCTATAATATTGACGGCTATTTTAACAGCCTCATCAGTTTTATCGATTCATGCACCCACAAAGGATTTATCAGGCCGCTGGTAAGGAACCTTTTCCGGGTCTGCGACACACCGGACAAAGCATTCGATCTTATTGAACGCTATGTATAACCCTGCAGGTATACTAGAGATAAGAAAGAGAATCTACCTATGAAGGAGTCATGAACCATGAAAAAAGCGTCAAGCCGACTCACGGAGAGTGAACGCCAGGTCCTCAATCTGCTGTGGGACACCAAAGAACCCCTGACATCCTCCGAGATCGTCGCCTCCTGCAAAGGAAAGACATGGAAAGATAGTTATATACATATCCTCATCAGCTCTCTACTGAAGAAGAACATGATCGAGATCGCCGGCTTCAAGAGAACGACCAAGAATTATGCCCGCAGCTTTAAGCCGAGCATGACCCGGGAAGAGTACAATATTCTCGAGCTGAAGCAGAACACCACCAGCTCATCCGACGCCTTGTCAAGAGTGTTTTCAGCTCTTCTGGAGGAAGAGACGGATTCTGCTGTGCTGGATGATCTCTCACAGATGCTGGCTGAAAAGAAGAAAAAGCTGGCAGGCAGGAATTATTAAAAGCCGGGGGTCACAGTTCAATCCCTTCCACATCTTCTTTTTCCAGGGTGGCCAGCATTGTTTTCGTCAGCTTCTTATAATTCATCAGCCGGTTTGCCTGGTTGGAGATGGCCAGCTCCAGATAGTTTCTGACATCTCTGGCATTGGCGTAGGAGGCAGGCTTGTCAGCACATCGTTTTTCAAAGAAACGGGTTGCTGTTTCAAGCGCCTCCGGGGTGAGGACGTATTCCTGTCTGCGGCAGTTGTTCTTCAGGATCTCTATCTCTTCTTCCGCCGTATAATCTTCAAAGTACAGATATTTGTTAAATCGGGACCGCAGGCCCGGATTGGAGTTGATAAAGTCCTCCATAAGCTGCGTGTACCCGGCCACGATGACGATCAGGTCATCTCTGTGGTCTTCCATCGCTTTCAGGAGCGTATCCACCGCTTCCTGTCCAAAGTCACCCTGTCCCTTCTGGTTGGTCAGTGTGTAGGCCTCATCGATAAAGAGGATCCCTCCCAGGGCTTCCTCCACGACCTCCTGTGTCTTGGTAGCCGTCTGGCCGATATAACCGCTGACCAGTCCGGCCCTGTCCACCTCCACCAGCTGACCAGTCCGGCAGACACCGATGGCCTTGTAGATCCCTGCCAGCAGCCTGGCTACAGTGGTCTTACCAGTTCCAGGATTACCCATGAATACCATGTGTTTATTCACATCGGCCGTCTTCATCCCGTGCTCCTGTCTGAGCTTCTGCACCTTCATGAGACTGACCAGAGAATTCACATCTTTCTTGACTGCCGTCAGGCCTGTCAGAGAGTTCAGCTCTGCCATCAGGTCCTGCGCAGCTGCTTCATCCGGTCCTTCCTTGCTCTTCCCCGTCTCGGCGGAAGCCTTTTCATCTTTTGTGAATGCCTTCGTCTTCTTGTCAGGGCTTAAGAGACCGAATTCTTTGAGGAAATTGTCCAGAAGAGTCATGTAAGATGTCAGGGCCTCGATCTCACGGGCTCCGGCAGCACTGTTGACAGCCAGATAATGCTCTCCCAGTGCCCGGAAAGTCTCTGTCATCTTTCTGGCCTTCTTATTCTTATAGATGTCCCCCGGAATCTTGCGGCCGGCATCTGCCAGGACACAGTATTTAAGAGGAAGGGGAATCTTCGTTCCATAATCCTTTTCATTTAAGTTCCATTTGCTTTTGAGCAGAGCTGCCCCTGTCTTATTGAATTTGTAACCCAGAAGCTCCCTGATGAACTGGTCCTCTGCGTCATTAAAGACCTGGTCCGCCAGAGAGATATAGACCAGAAAATGGAGGAACTCCACCCTGAGCGTTTCTCTCAGCGGTGTATCTGTCTTCTGGCTGTACACGCCCTTCTCCTCAAGGTAGTCACACATTTCAAAGCATTCATCAACCTGCTTTACAAGCTCTGCATTATTCATCCCTTCATACCCTTTCTATATAATAAACCCTTTTTTCAGGCTTACCGGTGCCGCATATTATACGATTATAGCACGCTTTTTTCTCTTCGTCATCTCCTGACCGTGGTTTATTTTTCACAGATGTGATATCATCAGAACAACTATTGATCTGCATATGATTTGAGGAAAAATAATGGAATATATCGAAAAGAAAAAGGCCCTGTTAGAGTATATAGAGAAAGCCGCCGAAGGCAGCATCGTCCTGGCTTTCTCAGGCGGAGTTGACAGCAGCCTGCTGCTTGCGCTCTGCTGTGACGCTGTAAAAAAGAACGGCCGCAGCGGCAGTGTCTCTGCCATCACCATACACACTAAGCTTCATCCCATGAGCGACCTGGATACAGCCAGACGGGTTGCCGCTGAAAATGGCGCCGGCCATCATGTTCTGTATGTGGATGAGCTTGAGGAGGCAGGAATCCGCTTTAACCCTGTTGACCGGTGCTATCTCTGCAAGAAATGTCTTTTTTTGAAGCTGCAAAAAAAGGCAGAGGAACTCCATGCCACTGTGATCTTTGAAGGGACCAACGATGATGATCTTCATGCGTATCGTCCCGGCATAAAGGCCATAAGAGAGCTGGGCATCTTAAGTCCTCTGGCATTATTCGGCTTCAGCAAAAAAGACGTCCGCCGGATGGCACGGGAGTACGGGCTCTCCGTATCGAACCGCCCCTCTGCACCCTGTATGGCAACACGGTTTCCCTATGGCGCAGAGCTTGATTATGATACCATACGCCATATAGAGAAGGAGGAAAGCTGGCTGAGAGAAAAAGGATTCTATAATGTCAGAATCAGAGTTCACGGGAACATTATCAGACTGGAAGTAGATAAAGACAGCCTGTCATCCGTAACGGAGATGAAAGACGAGATCGTCAGCAGGCTGTCTCAGTATGGATATGATTATATCACCCTGGACCTGGAAGGTTTCCGGTCCGGGAGTATGGATGTCGGTCTGGCAGAGACTGCCGGCCCCGGTGACATCAGAAACAATTCTCAATGATATCCTGGTCAAGGCCGTTTCTGCTGGTCAGCCATCCGACGGCAAAGTAGAGGATCCCTCCTGCCAGGAGGCCCCAGATCACGGCATTGATCCCGGCCACGTTTACTTTATAGTAGCAGAATATATAGGTGGCAACTGCGCCCACTGAGCTTGCGACAGCTGCCTGTCTGGTCCCCTTCTTCCAGAAGAGACCGCCGATCAGCGGCCACAGGAAGGTACACTCCAGTCCTCCGAAGGCAAACAGATTCAGGAAAAAGATGATATCCGGCGGATTAAGGGTAAGGATGATAACCAGAACACCGAAGGCGATCGTCATCAGGGTACTGACTTTCTGGATATTCCTGTTATAGCTCTCGATCTTCTTAGGATCATCTTTGACCACATAGGTCCGCCACAGGTCCTTCACGATCGTTGCGGCAGCAAGGATCAGCAGGGAGTCAGCAGTGGACATAACCGCTGCCATGGGTGCTGCCAGGAAGATACCCGCTATGCCTACAGGCATGATCTTCTGTACAATATAAGGCACAAAATAATCTGAAGTAGGCAGGTCTGCCGTGTCAACCAGGGCTCCTGCCCAGCATCCTGCCAGGTGCATGCCGACGATGATGAAGCTGCAGGTCAGGGCGCCGATCCACATGGCCGAATGCAGACTCTTCGTATTCTTAAAGCCCATGGCCCTTACCGCTGTCTGGGGAAGACCCAGTGTTCCGAACCCGACCAGAACCCAGAAGCTTAACAGGCTGCCCGGTGTATAGACCGAAAACAGATTGTTATAGACATCAGGCAGATTGGCAGACAGACCTGCATCAATCCCTGCCATGCCGCCGCCTGCCTTAAGGACATAGAAGATAAAGAGGAACGTTCCAAAGCACATGATGATACCCTGGATCGTGTCCGTGACGGCTACCGCGGTAAAGCCGCCAAAAGCGGTATAGACAATCACCACTGCCCCGAATATGAGCAGGGATGATACATGATTTAAGCCGGTGATCGATGCGATCAGGGTTGCCCCTCCGGTAAACTGTCCGATCATCTGGGCGGTACAGAAGGCAACCATCAGCAGACTGGTGATGATCACCAGAGCATCGCTTTTATAGCGGGCCTTCAGGTATCCGACCACTGTAACTGCCCCTGTTCTTCTTGATACCAGGGCAAGCTTGTTGCCCAGCACACCTAACACGAGAAATGTAACAGGAATCTGAACAGCGGCGATCCAGACCTGGGCATAACCGTAAGTCAGGCCGGCTGCGCCCGGGCCTGAGACAAAAGAGCTGACCGAGGTATAGGTGGCCATCGTTGTCATGGCCAGAAGAAGGCCGTTCATTCCCCTGCTTCCGATAAAGAACTTCTTTTCCGGTGACAGACTGCTCATAGCACTCTGTTTCCGGCTGTAGATGATACCGATCACTGCATTGAGCAGAAGGTATCCGATCAGGATCATGAGGATGATTTTCTGATTTCCTGTCATGGCTCCTCACCCCCCTCTTCGTCATCGTATTCGAAATCCACGAATACAAACCTGAGCAAGGCCCACACCCCTACAAGGGCGAGGATGATGGTTCCGAATACGGACACACTGAGCCATGCGGGCATTCCAAGAAAGACCAGTCCTGTTCCATTGAGCAGAAAAGCACTTGCAACATGCCAGATGCAGCATAAGGCCACTACCAGGAGTGTGCCTTTGATCTCTTTCATGCACTGTTCATGCTTTTCCTGTCTTGAAAGCTTTTTCATAACAATAGTTTCTCCTTTTATGATAGTCAGATTCCCGGAAGGGATATCTGCCGTGAAGATTATAATCCATCTGAATTAAGGATGCAACCAAAAGTTTTCTC
>CADBNQ010000175.1 GCA_902796045.1 uncultured Lachnospiraceae bacterium
CAGGTCGCCTGGTGTGGCTGCCAGGGTCGGACGGACTGTGCACTCTTCGATCCTGCTGGGATTACTGCGCCGGCCTCTCTCCAGGTCGCCGAAGCGCTGGACGATCACTCCTCCGCCCAGCATATTGGATAATCTGGCGATACTCTCACCGTACTCGTTGCTGTCCTTAAATGGCTCGGAAAAATGTTTGGATACCAGCAGGGCAAAGTTGGTGTTTTCCGTCTTCCGGGCCGGATCTTCAAAACTATGTCCATTTACCGTGACGATCCCGTTGGTATTCTCATTGACCACGATCCCGTTGGGATTCATGCAGAAGGTCCTGACGTTGTCCTCGAATTTCTTAGTCCGGTAGACGATTTTGCTCTCATAGAGCTTGTCGGTCAGATGGGAAAAGATCACCGAGGGAAGCTCCACCCGGACACCGATATCAACCCTGTTGGACCTGGTGGGGATGTCAAGCTCCCGGCAGATGGTCTCCATCCATTTGCTGCCGCTTCGCCCGACAGATATAATGCATTTTTCACATTCTGCTGTTCCCTTGTCATATATGATCCTGTAACGGCCGTCCAGAATCTCAATACTCTTCACCGGGCTGCGGAAATAGAAATCTACCTGATCTTTCAGCTCGGCATAAATGTTCTCAAGTACTACGTAATTGATATCTGTACCCAGATGGCGCACAGAAGCGTCCAGCAGGTTCAGCTTGTTCTGCATGCAGATCTTCTTGAACTCACTGCCGGCGGTGGAGTAAAGATGTGTGTTTTGTCCCCCATGGGATACATTAATCTCATCCACATAGTGCATCAGGCTCAGAGCCTCGTCTCTGCCAATGTATTCGTGAAGGGTTCCGCCGAAATCATTGGTTATATTGTATTTGCCATCAGAGAAAGCACCTGCTCCGCCAAATCCGTTCATGATGGCACAGGACGGACAGTTGATGCATGATTTGATCTTCTTGCCATCTATGGGACAATGCCTCTTCTCAAGAGGGTATCCGGCTTCAAATACCGCCACCTTCAGGTCCGTCTTCCTCTTCATCAGCTCATAGGCGGAGAAGATTCCTCCCGGTCCGGCACCGATGATGATCACATCATAATACATGGTCGTGCTGCTATTATCACTCATTGTCATTCTCTTTCTCAAAACTCTTTACAGATCTCACTGATCTCTTTTCTTTTCCGGAATACCGGATCTGCTGCGGAGTAACCCAGCGCGATCACTGCCACGATCTCCTGGCTGGCTGGAACAGAGAGCTTCTCCCGAAGCTTATCAGCGTCCCTGATGCCCATGATCAGAGAATCAATCCCAAGCTCCCGGGCCTTAAGAAGCATGTAGGCGTTCTGCAGGCCAAGATCGTAGGAACCCCATTCATCACCCAGCTCATTGGTCGGTGTCCCGTCCGGATTAAACCCGGAGATGCCCTTCTCAAAGGCTGTAACCACAAGCACCGGTGCATTCTTTGAGCTGTTCTGATTAAATTCGGGCAGGCAGCTGGTCCTGATATCCTCCAGAGCCTCAGGCGATTTGACGATGTAATATCTTCCTGTCTGGGAATTCTTCCAGGAGGGCGCCAGCTGGGCAGCCTGGATAATCTCCTTGATAGCCGCATCTGATATGTGTGTGCCTTCCTGATACTTCCTGACACTTCTTCTGACCAGTATTAATTCTGAATATTCCATATGTACCTCCTATATAATACTACTTAAGACTTCCTGCATGATCATTTCTGTGTCTGCCCCGTCAATATCCAGGCCGACAGCTTTGATCAGCTCGCAGTCTTTTATCCCATAATAATTCTGCGCAAGAGCCCGCACGTAACCGTATCCGTATTCCTCCGGAACATAGTGACCTCCTGCTGTCTTCACATAATACAGCTTTCTCGCTTTACAAAGGCCAATCGGAATCCCCTCCTCACTATAGCGGAAAGTGATTCCCACCACATTGATCTGCTCCAGATACTGCTTTAAAGCCGCCGGAAAGGACAGATCCCAGTAGGGAGCCGCGATCACGATCACATCAGCACAGGCGAACTGCCTGGCAAGTGCAAACAAAGGGTCGTCGAACTGTCCATCCGCAATCAAACGGTCACGGCGGTCGAGAAATGCCTGGTCAACAACAGGAAAATCTACATCAGACAGAACAACCTCTTCCACAATATCTCCCAGTGTGCTGATGAGCTGAGCAGCCAGCCTCTGCGTCCGTGACTCATCACGGACGCAGGCATTAACAAATAAAACCATATAGTTATCTCCCATTTTCTGCAGGTTATTATGATGTTGGAGTATGAGCCTCTACCTCATGTGTAAAGGTCTTACCATTATCAGTAGAATAACCGACACCATTTTCATTCAC
>CADBNQ010000176.1 GCA_902796045.1 uncultured Lachnospiraceae bacterium
GTAGCATGTATCCTTTCATGCATGATTTCATCCACAGACTGGTGGAGCATAAGTTCCAGAAAAGGACCGTTGCCCTCATCGAGAACGGCTCATGGGCTCCCCAGGCAGGCAAGCTGATGAAGGAGATGCTCAGCGAGTGCAAGGGAATCGAGTTCACGAAGAACAATGTCCACATCAAGTCTGCGCTGAACGATAAGAACTACGAAGAGATGGAAAACATGGCCTATGAGCTGTGTCAGGAATACATTGAGCATGATGATGAACTGGCCAACAAGGAAAACATGAGCGCCCTCTTTAAGATTGGCTACGGCCTCTATGTCATCACCAGCAAGGACGGTGACAAGGATACAGGCTGCATCGCCAATTCTGTAACCCAGCTCACCAATTTCCCCAACCGCATCGCGGTGACACTGAACAAGGCCAACTACACACATGACGTGATCATGACCAGCAAAAAGCTGAATGTGAACTGTCTTTCTGTTGAAGCTCCCTTTAAGGCATTCCAGAACTTCGGCTTCCAGAGCGGTCGTGACGTGAACAAATTTGAGAACTGGCCTCTGCTGCGCGCCGATAACGGCATCGCCTATCTGCCGAAATTCATCAATGCATTCATGTCTCTTGATGTGGTGGCTATGGATGACCTCGGCACACACACCATGTTTATATGCAGTGTCTCCGAGGCCCGTGTCATCTCTGCCAAAGAAACCATGACATATAACTACTACCAGGAGAATGTCAAGCCAAAACCGCAGCCTGCTAAAAAGAAAGGCTTCGTATGTCAAATCTGCGGATATATCTATGAAAGCGATGAACTGCCGGCAGATTTCACATGTCCGATCTGCAAGCACCCGGCATCTGATTTCAAGCCTTTATAGTCTTTCTAAAGGAGGAAGAGGATTATGAAGATTACGCTCAATGAGGATGAGCAGATCGTCAAGACCATCAAAGAGGGTCTGAAAAGAACAGGCGGCTACTGCCCCTGCAGACTGGAACGCATTCCTGAAAACAAATGTATGTGTGAGGAATTCAGAAACCAGATCAAAGATCCTTTCTTTGAGGGATATTGTCATTGCAGACTTTATTATAAGTCTTTAGATTAATTCATGAGACAATAAGATAAGGGATCGCCGCACTATAAAGGGGCTATCTCGATAAAGCAGGGCTGCCGGTGGATGCCTGAGGCTGACTTTGTACCGCATGAAAAAAAGGCTAAGTGATTAGCCTTTTTTTCGAGGAACAACGGAAGCCGAAGACATTCCCGGCAGCCCCTGTTTAATGGTGAAAACTACTTCATATTCTTATTATACTCTTCCAGGGCCGCCTCCATCATCTCATTGATGGCTTCTCCCTCCCGAACAGTGACCAGCTTCACATTATTCTGGCACAGGTAGATATAGAAAGCAATGATAAACAGGTACTCTGAGGCGATCGCACCCATATAGGTGACAACAACCATGTCGATCAGTCCGTTTTTGATGTCCAGAAGCATTCTCTCCAGCTCAGGGCGGACATAGGCTCCTTTCATACACTTACTCTCGATCATTGTGAGCTCTGTGTCCACATAGCTGATAAAGGTGTGTCCCTCTCCATACAGTTCAATCGCCTTATCCTTACACATTGTCACAGCCGAGAGAATCAGGTGCTCTGAAGACTGGTTGACATCCAGGCTGCGTGAATCAGATCTGTGGTACTGGTAAATAGCAATATTCATAATATCTCTCCTTATCTCCTCTTTCCTGCATGAATTCAAGTCCTGTATACTATTATAATACAGGACCAGATGCCTCTGCTGATAATAATATGCTTTGATATGAGGAAAAAAACGTCCGGGAAATATTTTACCATTTTCATCATTTTATTTTACAAGACAGGGGGCGTTCTGGTATTATAATTTTCTAGAAGAAGGTCAGAGAATCAATCTACAAAAAGGAAGGTATCAGGAATATGATTACAATTGACGATATGACAACGTGGACAGCAGAGTATTTTGCAATGCCTGAGAATCAGAAAAAGGCCGAGAAGGCCTGTCAAAGATATGACCGGCTCATGGTGAAGAATATCCGGAAGATGATGGGAGATAACACGGAGCAGATCAACATCGCAGATGCCGCCACCCATGATCCCGGCAAAGTCCTTGAAAAGGCAAGATATGAGACGATCTCAGGTGCTGTTCTTGACGGGAAGAAGGGGAAGGTCAAAGTAGACCTCATCTACCAGAGCGCCGAGTTTATCCCGGAATAAGCTGTCCTGATCTGTTACCGGAGGAAACATGAAAGAAGTCATCTTACTTTATAATATCCGGGATGAAAAGAGCCGGGGTTTTTTGAGTTCCATCTGTGACGCGCATCAGATAGAGCTTAAGCACGTTTCCCCGGAAGAATCCTCTGTCCCTCTTGGCTTCCTGGCTTACGGCACAGACGAACAGAAGGCTCCTTATATGGCAGACGATCGTTCCGGTCAGGATATCGATCATCCCGACCAGACTCAGAAGGAAAGATTTCCCGGGGAACCTATGATCATCTTTGCCGGATTTACGAATCCAAGACTAACGATGATGCTTGATCTCCTGAAGGTTAATAAGCTGGCATCCCCGTCCCTGAAGGCAGTACTGACAGAGTTTAATGCTGTCTGGGACTCCATGACTTTATATGAGCAGCTCGCAGAAGAGCGTGCCCGCTTTATTTAAACAGATAAAAGCAATGGGCTGCCAGGATAATGCTTGGGCTGCCGGGAATGCCTGAGGCTGACTTTGTACCGCAAGAAAAAAAGGCTAAAAGCCTTTTTTTCGAGGAACAACGGAAGCCAAAGACATTCCCGGCAGCCCAGAAATACTGCAACAGCCCCTTTTCTTTATCTGTACTGCAGTGCCTGTTCCATCAGATCAGTGATGCCAAGACCTTCCCGTACCGTGGCAAGCTTCACATTGTTTTCTTTTAGATAACAATAGAAATTGAGGAGGAACTCCATGTCTATGCTAAGGATCCCCATGTAGGTCATAATGACTGCGTCAATCTTTTTCTCTTTCACATCATCAAGGAGCTTTAGGAACTGCGGTCTGTTCTTCACAGAATGAATGTCCGATCCGGTTAGTATGGACTCACTCCGGTCAATATAATTAAAGCATTCGCAGTCCTCTCCGAAAAGTTCCTTTGCCTTTTCCTGGCAGGCCACCGCATTCATGGCAACAGTCTGGCAAGTCGCCTGGTTACAGCTCGGACAATCGCCCAGGGCATTCTGAAACTGATAAATCGCAACCCTCATCTTTTTCATCCTCTCTACTAGTTAAAAGTCCGGTTTCATCTGACCGCCCGGCAGCTTTCTGTTCTTTTCTATGATTTCTTTAATGGTTTCCGCATCCACAGGCCCATAAGCCTTACCCACATCGTGAACTCCATAGACAGGACTGACCCTTCCGCTCCAGAGACGTCCGCCTTTACGGTTGGCGATCATCTCCAGAAAATCGTGATAATTGTCGGGTGTCAGCTCAGCAAGCTCTTCTTCTGTGTACAGACCCGGATCATAGTGTTTACGGATATATTCACGGACAAACAGAAGATACGAATCCCTGTAAATCCGCTCTGAATATAAGAGGATATCGTCAATCCTCTTTTCCTTTAATGCCTGATACATGGCAAGATAGAGTTCTTCCTTATCGGCGATACCCAGTACTTCAAAGCTCTGTCTCAGTGCCTCAGTATCATTGCCGAAAAAAGAGACATAACCGTACAGATACATGATCTGCCTGAAATAAACGACAAACACCTGGGGAACCATCATCATCTCAAACTTCTTATAGGCTACATGGGCCCGTCTCAGGCAGTCGCCAAGCATCCTCTTAAGAGAAATCTCCCGGAAAGGAGCCGGAATCTGATTCTTATCTGCGTCGATCCCCCTTAGCGAACCCGCATCATGAAAGATCATCCCCAGGGCTGTCCGGCAGGCATGAAACTCTGAGTAGGTATTCATATAATCAAAGAGCCGCTTGCCGGCGTCACTCTTCAGCAGATCCTCTGCCGACTGTTTGCGCGGAAGCCTGATCTCCCCGTAATTGCCGAATATCGCTCTGTCTGATGCCGTATTCACATTCTCTGTCATGCTGCCGCGGCTGGCAGCATCATCCGGATCAGGTTTTTCATAGGGATATGTGATGAAATCATACAGGTGTGTAAACTCATGCCATAGGAGAAACTGGACAAAGTCTCCCCGATACAGATGAAGCCTCTTTGTCACATGCAGGGTTGTCTGGCCCTTCAGAAGCTCAATCAGGTCAAAGGAAGCCTCTGTCCCCTCCGCCGCGTCAAAGCGCAGTTCGTCTATCACAATATCACTGCGCAGACCTTTTTTCTCTTTATAGCAGTTCCACATCCTGTTGATCATTGACAGCATGAACCATATCCTCTATATCAATCTATGACTCCAGTACCCTGATGAATTCTCTGAGAATAGCGGTATTTCCCGGCCATGCCGGTGCCGTGACCAGATTACCATCAACAACCGCCTGGTCAGGCGCGGCCTCGACAAAATTCCCTCCGGCTATCCTGACATCAGAAGCCAGCGCCGGGTAAGCGGTCAGCGTCCTGCCGCAAACTGTATCGGCGGCTGTCAGCACCTGGGCTCCGTGACAGATGGCTGCAACCGGCTTCCCTGCCCTCATGAAGCATTTAACCAGGGTGAGAACCTTGCCGTTCATACGGATATATTCCGGAGCACGTCCCCCCGTAATGAACAGTCCGTCATAATCATCAAAACAAACCTGGTCAAAATCCTTATTCAGCTGGAAAAGATGACCGGGCTTCTCTGTGTAGGTCTGATCCCCTTCAAAATCATGGATGGCCGTTTTTACAAAATCTCCGGCCTTCTTATCCGGGCAGACAGCATCTACTTCATATCCCACAACAGCCAGTGTCTGGAATGGGACCATGGTTTCATAATCTTCTGTAAAATCCCCTGTAAGCAACAATATCCTTTTCAATGATCCTGCTCCTTTCTCTCCTGCCCGCAGTCCTGCTCTGCCTGAGATTCAGCGGTCAGCCAGCCAGCGCCTGCTCTGCCTCATCCAGAGAGCTGTAGCCATAGCATCTTGCCATGAGCTCCATACTCTTGAGATAGAGGTTCTCATCCGGATGCTCGTTGATATACTTCATCAGCAGGGCAAGTGTTCTTGCTGAATAGGTCATCAGCTCACACCGCAGGTAATTCTCAAAACTGGCCCTTCCATCGGCAGAAAGATCATTGGCTGCTCTTCCGTTCTTCCTGACATTGGGATATCTGATCTCCAGCTCCTTCTCCCAGATCATATACTGGCTGGTGATCGCCTGGGCCAGCAGCCTGACCTCATCAGAAATGGGCGGCAGGACGGAACGAATCTGCTCATAATATGCCGGATCAGTCACTGCCATCATGTGGGCATACTTTTCCATAACGAGATTGCGCTCAGCAGATTTTGCATCTTCCAGATCAGTAAGGTAGCTGAAGATGACCTCCTCCGGCCAGCTTGCGAACTGGCTGCCTCTCATGATCACGAAGGTTGTGTACTGGTCCTGGCAGGAAGCCCTGCCATCGATTCCGTGCACCATCTGGAACATTTCCCATTCATCCTGGATAATCAGTTTCTCAATTCCTCTACGATCCATAATTGCTCCTTCCTGTGTCCTTCATTCATGCCCTCTCTTATCTGTGGCAGAAGGGGGCTTTCTTCAGTGTCTGGAAAAGATCCCAGTCATGGGCAGGTATCACAGTCGCATGATACTTCTTCTCCAGCATCCTGACTTTTTCAATTGATTTAAAATACTCGCTGCGGTTGTGAAGCAGACCGGAAGCCTTGGCCGGCGGCCCGTAGATCTCACA
>CADBNQ010000177.1 GCA_902796045.1 uncultured Lachnospiraceae bacterium
ACTGCAATAGCCGGAAGTTTTCCGCCTGCATTCTTCGGAATATAAAGATCCGCTGCCAGTGTGATGCCGTAGCGGTTAATAAAGGTCACCTTGCTGTGGTCCACTTTATCGCTCTTGGGGAAAGTCTTATCCCATTCCTGAGTGAGTCTGAGTTCTTCTTTCTTCATCATCTTTTTGATCTCCTTCGTTATGATTGATCAACCCGCAGTTCTCTTTGCTTTTTCCGTCTGCCGGATCAGATAGTCCAGACAGTCTACTTTACGCTGGCTCTTATGGAGTTCTTCCATCAGGTCACAGCGGCATTTTCGAAAGTGCCGGATCAGCGCATCGGCATCTCCCGCTTCGTAAAGCTGTTCCGCTTTCTTCAGCTCCCCGCTTCCGCACCCGGCATCCGAGAGGTTATTGAGGATCTTTTCCAGTTCTTCGGTCATGTGCAAACTCTCCTGTGCATGCATATTTCCTGCTGCATTTTCATCATAAAGGCTTTACGAATGCTTTGCTAATGGTTATGATGAATATCGTGATATTCCAGATTGGCATATCATTGCAACAATGGACAAAGTCGGGGGAGCTTATGGAGATCCGTACACTGAGATATTTTCTGGCTGTTGCCAGGGAAGAGAATATGACCAGGGCCGCTGACATCCTGCATGTCACACAGCCAACGCTGTCAAAAGCACTGAAAGCCCTGGAGGATGAACTGGGGAAAAAGCTGTTTATCCGTCACAGTTTCAGCATCACTCTGACTGAAGAAGGGACCCTGCTCCGAAATCGGGCGGAAGACCTGGTCTCCATGGCAGACAAAATCGAGCAGGAATTTATTTCACTGGATGATATCACCGGCGGGGATATCTATTTCGGTCTGGCAGAATCCTATCAGATCCGCTATCTGGCGAGGGAGATCCGGGAATTCAAAAAGCTTTACCCTGACCTCCGCTACCACATTACCAGCGGTGACACGGAGCAGGTCACGGAAAAGCTGGACAAAGGCCTGCTGGATTTTGCGGTGATCTGCGAGACTCCTGACGAGAGAAAGTATCAGTCTGTCCTGTTCCCCGAATCTGACTATTTCGGAGCTGTGTTCCCTGCTGACTCGGAACTGGCAGGGAAAGCAGGAATCACTGCTGATGATCTGGCGGGGCTGCCGCTTTTCACTTCGGAGCAGAGCTGGGAGAACGATATACGTCCATGGGCAGAAGAATCCTTTTCCGGGCTGCATCTGGAAGGATCCTTCCGCCTTGCCTATAACGGATCCATGTTTGCCAGAGAAGGTCTGGGCATCCTTCTTACACTGAACAATCTGATCGATACCTCACCGGAAAGCGGCCTGGTCTTCCGGCCTCTGGTTCCTCATCTGGAAATGAAGATGTATCTGATCTGGAATAAGTATCAGAGCTTCACACCTATCGCGGAAAGATTCCTGAAACAGATAAAGGGTTCATTTGCGGCAGAAAAAAAGAGGCACCGCATTTTTAGTGCGGCAGCCCCATCAGCCGGCTTTAATACCCTTAAAGTGATTGATTTATTCTGTAAACGGCAAAAACTGCTCATCCATATAAAAGTCAGGAGACAGGACAAAGCAGATCTCGTTGTGTTCCCGCATGAACCTGCCGAATTCAGGCCTGCGGTCCAGATCCTCTCCCTGCATCAAAATCTTTGAACGATCCAGCAGTTCCCCTGCCTGATGACAGAAGCGGCTGACGCCTTCGTATCTTTTCTCCGGGCTGGTAAGCTCATACAGAAGGCGCTCCCGGCGGTTTTTCCTGATAAAAGATTGGACAAAATGACGTTCTTCATTGTAATTCATATCATTCAACTCACTTTTTTATATCATTTGTTTTACAAACCGGAACATTCCGTCGAAGTCCTTTCTTTCATATTCGTTTTCTCCGCCGGTCTCCGGATCGTGTGGAGCAGGATGATGACCGTTAAAGAACTCGACAATATGGAACCCGCACTTGTTGACATAGAAGTGAATGTTCCTGGTCTCGAAGTACGGAGTACAAGTCTCCCAGACCTCTGTCTCCGGATAGAGCTGCTCAACCGCCTGCCATGCGGCATAACCTATCCCTTTGCTGTGAACTTCAGGATTCACAAACAGCAGCTCCAGTTCATTATGCTGCGTTTTTTCGTTGATCTTCAGGACAAGACCCCCAACGATTCTGCCATCCTCACGGATTCGGTAAGCGATCCCATGATCGATACTGTTCTCAATGGTTTGACGGGAAATGATTTCTCCGTCTTCTTCGAAATGATTGTCCCGCACACCGAATTCTTCTGTTGCGCCATATTTAAAAGCACGCTGGTTATCGAGGATGAACTGTTCTCTGTCGTCTTCTGTAAGCCGTGTCAGTGTGATACTTGCCATGTTTTGGCCTCCTTTATAAAAAATACCCGGCAACAAAAGGCTGTTCCAGCCTTTCATTCCGAGCTCACCCGACATCTTATCCAACAGGCGGCCTGCAAAGCACATGCTTTACGATCCCCTACGCTACGGCGTACTGTCCTCCG
>CADBNQ010000178.1 GCA_902796045.1 uncultured Lachnospiraceae bacterium
GGAGACAGCAGCAGGAAGAAAAGTATCCTCCTGATCGATGAAGCCCACAATTTTCTGGACCGGGCCAGGACCATGTACAGTGCCGACCTGAGAAGGGAGGACATTACAGCCTTAAGAAAAGAGTTTCAGGAGAGGCATCCCCGGATCGTCAAAAGGACACGGGGTCTCCTGAGGAAGCTTACGGCAGTAGAGAAGGAAGAGAAAGAGGCAGACCAGCTGCTGTTTCCCCTTCTTGCTCTCCTGCAGACATTGGAGGAGTACCTCAAAGACCATGAGTCCTTTGAAGGAAGGGAGGAAACCGTCCAGATTTATTTCAGACTGAGGCATTTTCAGATGATCCTGGAGAAGAAAAGTGAGGGATACCTTGTCTATTCTGACGGGAGCAGGCGGACTTTCGTCCTCCATCTCTTCTGCGTGGATCCCTCCTCATGTATTGAGGAGTATCTTGACTACAGCAGGACTGCCATCTTTTTTTCGGCCACTCTTCTCCCGGTCCACTATTTCAGGCAGCTTTTAATCGGGCCTGAATCTGCAGATGCCTTCAGTATCCCGTCTCCTTTTGACAGCCGGCGGCGGCTTCTGGCAGTGGCAGGCGATGTCACCAGCAGGTACAGCAGGAGAGGAGAGGACCAGTACCGGCGGATGGTTCTCTACCTGGAGCAGACAATCAGGGCCCATGAGGGAAATTATATGATTTTCTTTCCTTCTTATGAGATGATGGAGGCCTGTCTGGCTCTGGCCCGTGAAAGCGGGGTGCAGGAAGTCTGTGACCTGCTGGTCCAGAAGTCTTCCATGGATGAGGAGGAGAGGGAACGCTTTCTGGCGGAATTCTCCATAGACAGAGACAGGTCCCTGGCAGGCTTCTGTGTTCTGGGAAGTCTCTTTTCGGAGGGCATTGATCTGGTGGGTGACAGGCTGGTGGGTGTCCTGATCGTGGGGACAGGACTTCCCATGGTCTGTAAGGAACGGGAAATGATCCGTTCTTATTTTGACACACACGGAAAAAAGGGGTATGATTATGCATATAGATATCCGGGAATGAACAAGGTGCTCCAGGCTGCCGGCAGAGTGATCCGGACAAAGGAGGATAAGGGTCTGATCCTGCTGATGGATGACAGGTTTTTATGGCATGAGAACCAGATTCTCCTTCCGCCTGACTGGAAAAGCTTCTATCAGGTTTCGCTGAAGAACTGGGAGCCGGTGCTGCACTCTTTCTGGGAGAGATAGGAGATATGCTATGATAAAACTTATTCTGGTACCCATAGTAGGTGCCATCATAGGATATGCGACCAACTGGATCGCGGTAAAGATGCTCTTTCGCCCCCTTCATGAGGTCAGGGTCTTTGGCATTAAGCTGCCTTTTACACCGGGAGTTATTCCCAGAGGGCAGAGCCGCCTGGCCAGAGCAGTGGGCAAGGCCGTGGAGGGGCAGCTGCTGACCCTGGAGGTGCTGGAGGGCGTCCTTTTGACAGAGGACATGAAGGGAAAGGTCCGGACTGCTGTTGAAGAGTGGATCAGGAAGCAGGAGGTCTCAGAACTGACTCTCCGGGAAGCGGTCTCAACCGCAGTGGAAGAGTATGACCTGCCCGTGCTTTCCCTTTTGTCACTGCCAAAGGTCGAACCGGTGAGTGAAGATAAAGTCATCATTGATGATGAACCGGAGATTGAAGATGAATCCGTCATTGATGACCAACCGGAGATTGAAGTTGAATCCTTCAGTGAGGGTGGACCGGAGCGTGAAGACGAATCCTTCAGTGAGGATGGGCTGGTGATTGAAGATAAAGCAGTTAATGATGAACCGGTCAGTGAAGATAAAGCCCGGAGGATGTTTGACTCTTTTAAGGACTATCTGACAGAAGCTTTTTACGAGAAATTGCTTGCGATGAATGTGGGCAGCATTGTGGCAGGGAAGGTTCTGGAGGCAGCCAGGGAGAAGCTTGCTGAGTCTATGTTCGGCATGATGATCGGAGGGTCTGTGCTGGAACCTGTGGCAGCTATGGTGGAAGAAAAGGTCAACAGCTACACAGAGGAGTATGGCCGGGATCATATCAGGCAGATGGTGGAGAGCGAGAGCCACAGACTGGGAGACAAAACCATCATGGAAGTTGCTGCAAAGCTGAAAGAGCATGATGTCGACCTTCCCGGGATGACTGTCTCCTTATATGAGGACATCATCCACAGGAACCTTCCCATGGCATTGTCTGCTTTGAATCTGTCCTCGGTCGTTGAAAACCGGATCAATGCCATGGATGTAGCCGAGGTGGAAGCCCTCCTCCTCTCCATCATGAAGAAGGAACTGGGGGCTATCGTGAATCTGGGTGCCCTGATCGGTTTTGTGCTTGGACTGATCAATGTGCTGATTTTATTGATATAAAGGATGCAGGATATTTTCTTAAAGAAGGAGGTACACTATGGATAGCAAAATCAAGCAGTTAAAAACAATCATTGACCAGACTGATAATCTGGTTTTCTTCGGTGGGGCCGGAGTATCCACAGAGAGTGGGATCCCTGATTTCCGGAGTACGGACGGATTATACAATATGAAATATAAATATCCTCCGGAAACCATAGTAAGCCACACCTTCTTTGTCAGGAGGACCGAGGAATTCTATGAGTTCTATAAGGATAAAATGATGGCTCTTGACGCCAAACCCAACAAGGCGCATTACAAGCTGGCCGAGTGGGAAAAAGAAGGCAAATGCCGGGCCGTTGTGACCCAGAATATTGACGGCCTCCACCAGATGGCAGGCAGTAAGAACGTCTATGAGCTCCACGGCAGTATCCACAGGAATTACTGCACAAAGTGCAGGAAATTCTTCGATGCCCAGTATGTAAAGAACAGCAGGGGTGTGCCGGTCTGCGACGCCTGCGGCGGTCTGATTAAACCGGATGTGGTCCTGTATGAGGAGGGACTGGATAACACTGTTGTCTCCCGGGCAATCCGTGCCATCAGTGAAGCGGATGTGCTGATCATTGGCGGTACATCTCTGGCAGTGTACCCTGCAGCAGGAATGATTGATTATTTCAGAGGAAAACACCTGATCCTGATCAACAGATCCTCTACCCCCAGAGATGCCCAGGCTGATCTGGTAATCAATGACAGTATCGGCGAGGTCTTCGGGCAGCTGTAGATCCTGATCCTGCCCTGGTCCTGCATGAGCCGGATTTAAAAAACGATGGAGGAGGCAGTATGGCTTTAATGATTCCCACCACCTTGTGTTACATGGAACAAGGAGATTCTTATCTGATGCTCCACCGCATCAAAAAGAAAAAAGATGTCAATAAAGATAAATGGATTGGCGTAGGTGGAAAGTTTGAGGAAGATGAGAGCCCGGAAGAGTGCCTGCTGCGGGAAGTGTTTGAAGAGACCGGTGTCACACTTACATCCTGGAAACTAAGGGGGATCATTACTTTTGTCTCAGAGGGCTGGGACAGTGAGCTCATGTTCCTCTATACGGCAGATGCCTGGGAGGGGAATCTCGATGAAGTCCTTCTGTCAGACTGCCCGGAAGGCCAGTTGGAGTGGGTTCCCAAAAAAGATCTCTTCCGGCTGAATCTCTGGGAAGGAGACCGGATCTTCCTGAAGCTTCTGCTTGAGGAGAGAGAATTCTTCTCCTTAAAGCTTTCCTACCGCGGAGACCAATTGATTTACGCAGCCCTGAACGGCAAGAAAATCATAGAAAAGCAACCGGTCTGAGCCATAGGCTGCTGTTCCCCTTTTAAAGAATAACAGGCAGGATTCCATATGGAATCCTGCCTGTTTAGGTGGGCTGTTTTACGCGACAGCCCCGGATGGGGAAGGGCTTTATACCTTCTGTCTTTTTGCTACAAATACCGGGAAGCTGTCTGTTCCCTTCAGCTCTTTTTCTTTGGAGATGGTGACCTTCTTATCGGTGATCACATATTCTACGTCTGAGCCTGGTTCAATCACGGTGTCCTGCATGAGGATGCAGTTTTTGACTACGGCACCCTTGCCTACCTTCACACCCCTGAAAAGGATGGAATTCTCTACAGTACCCTCGATGATACAGCCGTCAGCAACCAGGACGTTGGCTGTCTTTGCATCGCCCATATATCTGGTGGGGTTGTCGTCACGGATTTTGGTGTAGATCGGACGCTCAGAGAAGAGGGCATCAAGGTTCTTGTCATCAAGGAGCTTCATGTTCTCGTCGAAGTAGCTCTTCAGTCCTACAATACGTCCTACATATCCTGTATATTCATATCCCATGATCTTTATGCTGTCCATCTGAGGGATAAAGATATCTCTTTCGAAGGAGACACCGCCTGCCAGAGAGGCCTCGGTAACCTTCTTGATCAGGAACTTTCTGTCCATGATGTAGATGTTGCAGGACAGGTTTACTATACCTTCATCTTTGGGGTTGATATTGATCTTTGTGATGCTGCCGTCCTCTGCTACATTCAGAGAATAGTAACGTCCTCTGCTGGCGTCATCCGCTTCTTTTGCCTTTTCAGGAATCTCTCCCTTGCTGTAGACCATGGTGACATCAGCACCGGTTTCCTCATGGGCACTGATCAGCTTCCTGAAGTCAAAGTTGATGGCCAGATGTGAATCAGATAATACGACATATCTTTCATTCTGGTTCTTCAGGAAGGCAAGGATGCTGGCCAGCGCTTCAATACGACCTGCGTACATGCCCATTGTTCTCTGGGCAAATGGCGGGAATATGTTCAGTCCGCCGTTCTTCCGTGCCAGATCCCACTCTCTGCCAGATCCTAAATGGTCAAGAAGTGAGAAATAGTTCTCCCTGACCAGGATGGCGATATTGTTGATACCACTGTTTGTCATACTGGACAGTATGAAGTCGATCATACGATAACGGCCGCCGAACTGAACGGATGCCATGAGACGCTCTGTGGTAAGCTCGGGAACGAGTTTATCGTAAATGTTTGGGAATATTACACCCAGTGCACTTGATTTGCCGCCTTTTACCATTCTTCTTCACCGTCCTTTACATTCTCACTGACCATGGCATTGGGGCCGATCTTGGCTCCATCGCCGATGTAAACACCTGAACCTATGGTTGCAACGCCTTTCTCTTCATCCGTGGGCATCGCCCCGACTACCGCATCTTCTCCAATCACAACATTCTCAGCAACGATGCAGTGCTTGACCACTGCCCCTTTCTTGATGATGGAGCCGCCCATGACAACAGCATCTTCTACGACTGCGCCTTCCTCCACCTTTACACCTGCATATAGGATGGAATGTTTTACATGGCCGGAAATCCTGCATCCATCTGTGATCATGGAATCTTCTACGACTGCGCCGGGATTGATCTTGTGACCGGTCATCCCGCTGTTGCGGCTGTAGATTTTCCACTTGTCATCAAAAAGATTGATACCACTGTGCTCAGGATCCAGCACTTCCATATTGGCTTCCCAGAGGGAGGAGATGGTTCCCACATCCTTCCAGTAGCCGACGAAACGATGAGCATACATGCGGCGATTATCACGCAGCAGGTTAGGGATGATGTTATTGCCAAAGTCATTCTCAGACTCCGGATCATTTTCATCTTCTATGAGGTATTTTTTGAGGATATCCCAGTTGAAGATGTAAATGCCCATGGAGGCCAGATTGGACTTGGGATTGGCCGGTTTCTCCTGGAACTCAGTAATCCTGTCGTTTTCATCAGTAACCATCAGTCCGAAGCGGCCTGCCTCTTCCCAGGGCACTTCCATGACTGCTACGGAGAACTCTGCGTTTTTCTCTTTGTGGAAACGAAGGAATTCGCTGTAATCCTGTTTGCAGATCTGGTCTCCTGAGAGGATGATCACATACTCAGGATCATATCTCTCAATAAAAGAAATGTTCTGGTAGATGGCATTGGCGGTACCCTTATACCAGTCGGAGCCTGAAGCCTGCTGGTAAGGCGGAAGTACATGCACGCCTCCATAAAGACGGTCAAGGTCCCAGGGCTGGCCATTGCCGATGTACTCGTTTAAGATCAGAGGCTGATACTGGGTCAGGATACCTACCGTATCAATCCCCGAATTGACGCAGTTCGAAAGCGGAAAGTCTATAATACGGTACTTTCCGCCAAAGGGAACTGCGGGTTTAGCCAGTTTCTGGGTCAGTGCATAAAGACGTGAGCCCTGTCCGCCGGCAAGAAGCATAGCGATCATTTCTTTGCCCATTTTATATCCCCCTTATAAAATATTTGTTTACTTTTACCAGACAGGATAAGACACATGGACGAGATGTCTCCTGACGGTAAAATCAGATGGTATAATTGTACCATGTTTTGTTAAATATCACAAGCAATTTCATTCCAATAAACTCTGTCAAATTCTTTGGCTGATTTGACAGCATATGCAGTTTTATGCTATATTTTAACATTGTGTAACTAATTGCAGGGGGCTGGCAGGGGGAGAAGATATTATGAAAGAGATATACTTAGATAATGCGGCCACTACCCGTGTTTTTCCGGAGGTCCGGGAGATCATGGACGAGCTGATGGAGATAGAATACGGCAATCCTTCCTCCATGCATCATAAAGGCTTTAAGGCGGAGCAGTACCTGAACGAGGCAAAGAGCATCCTGGCAAGGAGTCTGGGGGTTGAGCAGAAGGAGATTTTTTTTACGTCCGGAGGAACAGAGGCCAATAATCTGGCACTGACCGGGGCTGCCCTGGCCGGCCGGCGGACCAGAAGACATATCATTGCCTCATGTATTGAACATGCTTCTGTATACAATACTCTTGCCTTTCTGGAGGATGAGGGCTTTGAGGTGACATGGCTTCCGGTGGACAGCCGGGGAATCGTGGATCTTCATGTCCTGAAGGAGGCCCTGCGCCCTGACACGCTTCTTGTTTCTGTTATGGCTGTGAACAATGAGATTGGTGCGGTGGAACCTGTAGAGGATATCGGGAGGATCGTGAAAGCTTTCGACCCGGGAATCCTCTTTCACACAGACTGCATCCAGGCTTACGGCAAGATGGTCCTGCGGCCTGGCAGGTGGAAGGCAGATATGCTTTCTGTCAGCGGGCACAAGATCCACGGGCCTAAAGGGATTGGCTTTTTATATATCAAAACCGGAACAAAGATCAAACCCCTCATCTGGGGAGGCAACCAGCAGAAGGGAATCAGGTCAGGAACAGAGAATATGCCGGGCATCGCCGGCCTTGGCAGGGCGGCAGACCTGATCTATACAGATCATGAAGACAAGATCAGAAAGATAGGAGAGCTGAAGGCTCATTTTATACAGAGAGTGACAAATGAGATTCCTGAGACCTTCGACCATTCGGGAGAAGCACCGCACATTTCCAGCATATCCTTTCCGGGAGTGAGAAGTGAAGTTCTTCTGCACGCCCTTGAGGACCGGGGAATCTATGTTTCCGCAGGGTCAGCCTGTTCTTCTAACAAACCGGAAGTCAGCGGCACCCTGAAGGGGATCGGTCTTAAGAAGGACCATTACGAATCTACCCTGCGCTTTTCATTCTCTGTCTGCAATACCATGGAAGAAGTGGATGAAACGGTGGAGGCATTGAAGGACCTTCTGCCCATGCTGAGGCGGTTTAAACGGAGGTAGACCTGCTATGGAATACAAAGCATTTCTGATAAAATATGGTGAGATCGGTGTGAAAGGCAAGAACCGTTTTCGCTTTGAGGATGCACTGGTAACACAGATGCACTATGCCCTGGACCCGGTGGGGGAATTCAAGATCCGCAAGGAGTCCGGAAGGATCTTCGCCGAAGCGCTGGGACCCTATGATTATGATGAGGCTGTGCGGGCTCTGTCCTGTGTATTCGGGATATCCGGTTTCTGTCCGATTCTTGTAGAAGAAAGCAATGATCCCGGGAGGATCACGGAGGTTCTCACAGACTATATGGACAGGCGTTATGACGACCTGCATTTCACCTTCAAGGTCATGGTGCGCAGGGCTGACAAGTCCTATCCCATGACATCCATGGAGCTGGCAGCCTTTCTGGGAGAGAAGCTTCTTGATGCCTTCGAAGATCTGAAAGTTGACGTGCATCATCCGGATGTCTATGTCACCGTAGAGCTTCGGGAGAAGGTATATATCTATACGGAAGAGATTCCCGGCCCCGGCGGCATGCCCATTGGAACCAACGGGAAAGCCATGCTGCTCTTATCCGGAGGGATCGACAGTCCTGTGGCTGGTACCATGATCTCAAAAAGGGGAGTGAGGATTGAGGCGGTCTATTACCATGCGCCGCCCTATACCAGCGAGCGGGCAAGGCAGAAGGTCATCGACCTGGCATGGCTTATGGCCAGATATACTGGACCCATCCATCTCCATGTGGTGAACTTTACTGATATCCAGATGGCTATTTATGAGAAGTGTCCGCATGATGAGCTGACCATCATCATGCGTCGTTATATGATGAAGATTGCAGAACATTTCGCAAGAGAGAACGACTGCCTCGGTCTGGTCACCGGGGAGAGTATCGGTCAGGTGGCAAGCCAGACCATGCAGAGCCTCTATTGTACCGATGCAGCTACGACACTGCCGGTATTCCGTCCCTGCATAGGAATGGATAAGAATGATATCATCAGGCTGGCAGAAAAATACGGAACTTACGAGACTTCTATTCTGCCCTATGAGGATTGCTGCACCATATTTGTGGCCAGACATCCGGTGACGAAGCCGCGGCTTGATGTGATTGTCAGATCTGAGAAGAAACTGGCAGGATGCATCGATGAGCTGGTAAAAGAAGCGATTGAGACTGAGGAACTCATCTTTATCAGATAGGAGATCTCCGATGGTCTTTCATGAGACTGACCGACAGGAAGTCTCATATCCTGTAACAGGGAAAGGACTCTCTCCCGGCTGAGGGAGAGAGTCCTTAAACCATTACTCTGTGATCATATAGGGAGCGAGTGTCTCCAGGATCTCGTCGATGTTGTCTGCGTTGTGAATGTTGAGGTCAATAGGCCTTGAAATATCCAGGCTGAAGATGCCCATGATCGATTTGGCATCTATGACATAACGGCCGGACACCAGGTCGAATTCAGCGTTGAAACGGTTGATCTCATTGACAAAGCTCTTTACCTTGTCGATGGAATCCAGAGATATCTTTACGGTTTTCATAGGGTGTTCCTCCTGTGGTCTTATAGGGTCGTCTTCATAAAAACAGTGTAACGGTTTTATTAGCAAAAGTCAATAGGTCATAAGCCGGGCTTTACCGGCTTATGACCTGGAAAATGCGTGATAGAGGAGAGAGGATTTTGCAGGATCCCGGAAAGGCAGCCCTGATGACATTGGGCTGCAAGGTAAATCAATATGAGACTGAGGCCATGGAGGAACTGCTTTGCGCTGCAGGATATGACATCGTGGACTTCAGAGAGAGGGCGGACGTCTATATCATCAATACCTGTTCAGTGACCAACATGGCTGACCGCAAAAGCCGGCAGATGATCAACCGCGCCAGGAAGATGAATCCGGAAGCCGTTGTCGTCGCTGCCGGATGTTATGTACAGGCTTCCCGGGAGGATCTGGACCGGCAGGGTATTGCGGATATCCTGATTGGCAACAACAGAAAGAAGGATATTGTCCGGATCCTGGAAGACTATTTCAGAGACCGGAAGAAGTTGACTGAGCTGGTCGATCTCTCCCGGGATCCATGCTACGAAGATCTGTCCATTCAGAGGACAGACGGACACACAAGAGCCTATGTCAAGATTCAGGACGGATGCAGCCAGTTTTGTTCCTATTGCATTATCCCATATACACGGGGCAGAATCAGGAGCAAGGAACCAGGGGCTGTGGTGGAGGAGATCAGAACTCTGGCGGGCAGGGGCTATAAAGAAGTGGTCCTGACCGGCATCCACTTAAGCTCCTACGGGAAAGATCTGGGATGCACAGATCTGCTGAAACTGATCTGTCTGGTCAACGAGATAGAGGGGATTGAGAGAATCCGGCTCGGATCACTGGAGCCCAGGATCATCACAGACCAGTTTGTCCGCGGTCTTCTTGCCTGCCGGAAGGTCTGTCCGCATTTTCATCTTTCCCTGCAGAGCGGGTGTGACGAGACCCTGAAGCGGATGAACCGGCATTATACCACTGCAGGCTACAGGGAAGCCGTGGACCTGCTTCGCAGATATTATGATAATCCTGCCCTGACGACCGACGTGATCGTTGGTTTTGCCGGGGAGACCGAGGAAGAGTTCCAGAAGACAAAAGAGTTTCTTAAGGAGATCCGCCTCTATGAGATGCATATTTTCAAGTATTCTGTCCGGAAGGGGACCAGGGCAGAGAAGATGCCCGGACATGTTCCGGAGGCGGTAAAAAACAGGAGAAGCGCAGAACTGCTCGCTATCGCCGCAGACCTGAAAAAAAACTATATTGAAGGGTTTTCAGGCAGCCGGCAGAGGGTGCTTATTGAGGATGAGATGACTTTTGAGGGCCGTACTTACCTGCAGGGCTATACGGATCGTTATGTCAGAATTGCGGTGAAATATGATGAAAAAGACACAATTCCCAGACAAAATGATATAGTTGTGGTTAATGTTGAGGGAATTTTGGATAAAAATAACCTATTTGGACAAGTTTCCGATTGAATTTTGAAGCCAGTCATAGTAGAATGGTTAAGAAAAGGTCTTATTAAAAAGTAAGGAGGTTTATCAATGGGAAGGAATAATACGCAGTTCTTTCAGGTCGTCAAAGAACAGCAGTATGATGTGGAAACAATCCTGAGAGATGTTTACGCGGCCCTCAAAGAGAAGGGATATAACCCCATCAATCAGATTGTGGGATATATAATGTCCGGCGACCCGACTTATATCACCAGCTATAACGGTGCCAGAAGCCTTATCATGAAAGTGGAGCGGGATGAGATTCTTGAGGTCCTTTTTGAGAATTATATCGACACCAGATTAAAATGAGCAGGCGTTTGATGGGTCTCGACTACGGGACCAGAACTGTTGGCGTAGCAGTGAGTGATGAGCTCGGGATTACTGCCCAGGGTTTAGAGACGATCACCAGAAAGCAGACCGGAAAGCTCAGGAGAACTCTTGCGCGTATTAAGGAGCTGGCAGACCTGTATGAGATCGATGAGATCATACTCGGCCTGCCTAAAAACATGAACAATACTCTGGGTGAGCGTGCTGAGGCGACGATTGAATTTCAGCAGATGCTCATAAAGAGGACCGGGCGGAAGGTAGTGCTGTGGGATGAGCGGCTGACCACAGTGGAATCAGAGCGGCTGCTGAAGGAAGCAGGAGTGAGAAGGGAGCATCGCAAGGAGCGGATCGATCAGATGGCGGCTTCCCTGATCCTGCAGACTTATATGGATGCACATCCGGTAAATACGATGATTGACTGAACGGATGAACGGACGAAAGAGGAACATATGAAGAAAACAGACACCATTCCATTTCTGACAGATGACGGTACAGAAGTAGATTTCTGTATTCTGGAACAGACAACGATCAACGGCATAAACTATCTGCTGGTATCCGAACAGGAAGATCCTGAAGGGGATGAAGACACAATTGTTTATATTATGAGGGAAGCAGCACAGGCAGATGACGATATGATTACTTACGAGTTTGTAGAAGAAGATGATGAACTGGAATCAGTGTCTAAAGTGTTCGAACAGTTATTGGAAGATTTGAGGTTCGAGGTGGAATAGGATTTCTCCGGATGTCTGGCAATAGAAGCACCGGAGTTGTTTTTTGACAGAATTTCATATACATGATTCATGCGAAAAAAGCTTGCCATGCCAGCCGGGAGTGATCTTTTGGATATTCTCCCGGCTGCTTGGATAGTACAGACATCCGGCTGGGACCCGTTTTCGCTTCGTGACAGACAGCCTGTCTCTTAAGGACAGAAGCTGTATTGATTGAGAACGGAGGTAGAAGCTTGAAAACAAAGAATCAGTCGGTAAAGATTATTCCCCTGGGGGGACTGGAGCAGATCGGTATGAACATCACAGCCTTCGAGTACGAAGATACGATCGTTGTGGTGGACTGCGGCCTGGCCTTCCCGGATGAAGATATGCTTGGAATTGACCTGGTGATCCCTGATATAACCTATCTGAAGGATAATGCATCAAAGGTGAAGGGCCTGGTCATTACACACGGACATGAAGATCATATCGGTGCCATTCCTTACGCACTGAAAGAAATCAATATGCCTATCTATGCGACAAAGCTGACGATGGGCCTGATTGAGAATAAACTGAGAGAACATAACCTGCTCAGATCCACAAAAAGAAAAGTCGTCAAACATGGACAGTCCATCAATCTGGGCTGTTTCAGGATTGAGTTTATAAAGACAAATCACAGTATCTCTGATGCTGCTGCCCTGGCCATCTATACGCCGGCAGGAGTGATCGTCCATACCGGAGATTTTAAGATCGATTACACACCGGTATTCGGTGATGCCATCGATCTTGGGCGGTTCGCGGAGCTGGGCAGAAAAGGTGTCCTGGCATTGATGTGTGATTCGACAAACTGTGAGCGCCATGGTTTTACTCCTTCAGAGAGGACAGTGGGCAGGACCCTGGATCACCTCTTCAACGAATATAATGAGCACAGGATCATAGTGGCGACCTTTGCCTCCAATGTGGACAGGGTGCAGCAGATTATCAACTGTGCCTATAAATATGGAAAAAAAGTTGTGGTGGAAGGCCGCAGCATGGTTACCACCATTTCCACGGCGGCAGAACTTGGCTATATCAAGATTCCCCAAAAAACTCTGATTGACATAGAAGAGATGCGCAACTATCCTGAGGATAAGATCGTTCTGATCACAACGGGAAGCCAGGGGGAGACCATGGCGGCCCTGAGCAGGATGGCGGCATCCACCCACCGGAAGGTTTCCATCAATCC
>CADBNQ010000179.1 GCA_902796045.1 uncultured Lachnospiraceae bacterium
CCTGTAAGGCGGACCACCTCCAGGGGCAGGCCGGCATTTTTCAGGATGTCGATATGATATTTGTGAATAAAGGCACAGCCGGCTGCGACGGCATAGCAGAGATCTTCATATCTTGTGTTGAGATCCACATTCAGAAAATGTGCCTTGGTATTGGGATGGAGACTGGGCTGAGCGACAAAGGGTCCAAATACCACATCACATTTTTCAGGATCTACGCTGCTGATCCATTCATCAAGAACTTTATAAAAAGAGATGCCCCGTTTCTCGCCTTCGATCTTAGCCCTGTCACCAAGAGTTTTTATGAACCATTCATAATTGGATCCGGAAGCGCCGGTATAAGAACAATTCAGGTACTGTCCCTTGTACAGGTAGGGCATATTGGAGGAAAGGCCGGGAATCATCCGTGAAGAATGTGTCTCATTGATACTCCAGGAGCCGGCTACCGCTGTGTAGATCCCGTCGCCGGTGGCACCGGATCCCACCAGGCAGGCAAGGATATCCATCATGCCCGCACAGACCGGTGTTCCCTCGGCGAGACCGGTGACCTCGGCAACATCAGCTTTCACCGTACCCACAATATCTGTTGCTTCGTGGAGTTCAGGCATGCAGTCCTTCATCTCCTCGATACCATAAAGCTCAAAGAGTTCATCGCAGTATTCCATCGTCTTGGGATCGAACATGAAGGAGCCGCCCCAGCAGTTCAGATCGGTAGCGAGAACGCCGGTAAGCTTGAACATGATATAATCCTTGAACATCATTGCTCCGCCGATCTTGTCATAGATATCCCGCTCATGTTCCTTATACCAGCGCAGGATCGGGCCGGGTTCACCGGCAAAAAGGGTACCGAAAACCAGCTCATTGATCTTATCGTAGGTTCCCTCTTTTTTGTACATGGCAATGATATCATCAGCTCGGTGATCATGGGAGAAACATCCTGGCGCAATAGCCTCGCCGTCCTTTCCGACGAATACCAGACCATTGCCGAAGGAAGTCACGCCGATGCCTTTGATGTCTTTGGCATCAATGCCTGACTTGTCGATGGCAGTCTTAATACATACAGTGATGTCTTTCCAGAGATTGTCCATATCGAACTCTTCATATCCCGGTCCCCTCTGCTCAAAGCGCATACTGGGCGTTGCCGCCTCCGAGATGATCTCGCCGAATTCATCGAAGATGACAACTTTGCTGGATGTATTGCCCGCATCGATACCAATCAGATAATTTTTCATGGAATATCCCTCCTTTAAAAACGGTTTTTTACAGGAAGCTACTGTGGTTTTTCTATCAATAAAATTATAACATAATTTCCTGAATTTGTTTTAAGATTGTTTTAAGTTTTATGCTATTCTCTTGACAAACGCCAGCCTTTCTGTTTATATTTTAACTAACAATATAAAAGGGTTCCGGGTAGATAATATGTCCCACTGATATAATCATAAAAACAGTTATTTTATGGGTCTGTTAGTGGGACTTCTTTTTTCCCGGAACGGTTTCGATCAATCTAATCAGGAAGGAGTTGATCTGACATGAAATATGATGTTGTCATCATAGGAGGAGGAATCACCGGTACTGCGATCGCTCACTGTCTGGCACAGTATCAGCTGAAAACGATCCTTCTGGAAGAAGGGACCGATGTGGCATTCCGGGCGACCAAGCAGAATGGTGCCGTCTGTCATCCCGGATACGATCCTCATCCCGGAACACTGAAAGCAAAACTCAATCCACCAGGAGCCAGAATGTACCCCCGGCTGGCCAGAGAGCTGGGTTTTAAGATCCGCAATACCGGAACCCTGGTAGTTGCTTACTCTGACCGGGACCTGAAAAAGGTTGACGAGCTGATGGATAATGCCAGGATCAATGGAGTTGAGCAGGTCGAGAGGCTGAACCAGGAACAGCTCCGCAACCGGGAGCCCCATATTAATAAAGACGCGCTTGGCGCGCTCCTGGCCCGTTCCACCAACATGGTCGATGCCTTTGAAGTGGCCATCGCCTTTATGGAAAATGCCATGCAGAACGGTACCGACCTGGGTCTGAACCAGCAGGTCAGGAAGATAGAAAAGAGGGCTGAGGAGGACTTCCTCATCCATACCCAGGACCGGGTCTATGAGACCAGGTTCATCATCAATGCCGCAGGGATCCACGCAGACGATGTGGCTGCCATGGCGGGTATTCACGAGTATAAGATGCAGGGCCGTCATGGGAATCTCTGTGTGATGGACAAAGTGCTGCCCATCCACACAGTCATGTTCCCCTGCCCGGGACCTGCGACCAAAGGAATCGCCCTCATCCCTACTGTCTCGGGCAACTTTATCCTTGGTTCCACGGCCACCATGCGTGATGATAAGTACGATACGTCCAACGATGCCCCCGGCATCGAAGACCTGATCCGGGGAGCAAAACTCCTTCTTCCTGAATTTGATCCCCGCTGCATCATCCGGACCTTCGCAGGACAGAGACCCGTCTGTCTTGACAATGACAACGACTTCTACATCAGAGAATCCGAAAGCTGCAAAGGATTTATCCACGCCGCAGGCATACAATCTCCAGGCATCGGAGCTGCCCCGGGCGTGGCAGAGTATGTACGGGACATCCTGGCTGACGCAGGCTGTGACTTAAAGCCCCGTCCTGATTATGACCCTTATCGTGAGCCTGTTCCCGATTTCTCCGACATGTCTCTTGAGGAAAAAGATGAGATGATCAAAAAAGATCCCGCCTGGGGAAAGATCGTCTGCCGCTGCGAGACAGTGCCGGAGGGAGAGATCATCGCGGCGATCCGCCAGCCCCTGGGTGCCAGAACAGTGGAAGGAGTCAAGAGAAGATGCCGGGCAGGCATGGGCAGGTGCCAGGGCGGTTTCTGCCAGTTCAGAGTCATGCATATACTGGCAAGGGAGCTGGGGATTCCCGAGGAGGAGGTTCGTTTCGAAGAAAGAGATGCCCAGGTCCTCTATGGCCGGCTGAAAGGAATGAGGTGAGATCATGCGTTCGTTACAATATGATGTGGTTATTGTGGGCGGTGGTCCTGCCGGTCTGGCAGCAGCCCTTAAGGCCAGAGAAAAAGCAGAGAGAGTTGCCATACTGGAAAGAAATGATGAGCTGGGCGGTATCCTGAATCAGTGCATACACAACGGCTTCGGCCTGCATGTGTTTAAAGAAGAACTGACAGGACCTGAGTACGCGCAGCGATATATAGACATGGTTGCCGAGACCGATATCGGCTGTTATCTGGAGACCATGGTCCTTGATATCACTCCCAACCGGCAGATTATCGCCATGAACCCTGAGGGCATGCTGATCATTGAAGCCGGTGCTGTCGTCCTTGCCATGGGATGCCGGGAGAGGACGCGGAGCCAGATCCGCATACCGGGCACCCGCCCTGCAGGAGTCTTTACCGCGGGACTGGCCCAGCGTTATATGAATATGGAGAACTTCAGGCCCGGCAACCGGGCGGTAATCCTTGGCTCGGGTGATATTGGCCTGATCATGGCCCGACGGATGACCCTGGAAGGCATCAAGGTCCTTGGTGTCTATGAGCTTATGCCCTACGCCAACGGACTGCTTCGAAATATCAAGAACTGTCTCGAAGATTTTGATATTCCCCTCCACCTCAGCATGGCCGTCACCCGGATCATCGGGCAGAAAAGGCTGCAGGCTGTGGAAGTCAGCGCTGTTGATGAAAACCTGAAGCCTATTCCGGGAACCGAGGAGGTCATCCCCTGTGATACCCTCCTTCTGTCTGTAGGACTGATCCCTGAAAACGAGCTTTCCAGACAGGCAGGCGTGGAGTTAAGCCCTGTGACCAGCGGACCGGTGGTTGACGAGAAGCTCCAGACCAGCGTGCCCGGCATCTTTGCCTGCGGCAATGTACTCCATGTCCACGACCTGGTGGATCAGGTAACTCTGGAGGCAGAGGATGCAGGAAGCAGCGCTGCGGCCTATGCCTGCCGGACTCAGTCTGAAGATGCTCAGGCAGCGGTTTCACGACAGGTTCCGGAAACAGAAGTCCGCCCTGAAGGCCTTGTCAGGTATACTGTTCCATCAAGGATCAGCACAGCAGCAGACAGCGCCACCATCAAGTTCCGTGTGGCAAGGCCGGTTGACAGCGGGCGCCTCCTGATTACCTCCGGCAGTCAGGTATTGTATGAAACAAAAAAACCTAAGATATTTATCCCCAGCATTATGGAAAACATAAAGATCCGACCCTCTTCCATCAGTGACCCGTCAGCAGCAGTGACGGTCACTGTCGTCGAATCTTAATCGTTTCCATCAACAACAGGGCTTTCCTGTTCTGATCACGGAGAACCAATCATGGAAAAATACCAGTTTTCACCTGAAAAGCAGTCTATACTTGAGGGCATGCCTCAGCCTCTGGCTGTCTATCAGTTTCTTGATGGACAGGTGGTTACCCTGGCTCTTTCTGACGGCTTTTGTAAGCTTTTCGGTTACAGCGACCGGGACCAGGCCTACTATGACATGGATCATGACATGTATAAGTACGACCACCCGGATGATATCGAAAGGATTACTGAGGCGGCCTACCAGTTCGCCACCATAGGCGGCGGCTATGATGTGATCTACCGGACCATGAGCAGAACAGGTCCCGGCTACAGAGTCATTCACGCCATAGCCAGCCACATCTATACGGAAACCGGCGTCCGTCTTGCCTATGTATGGTATACCGATGAGGGCATCTATACAGAAGATCCGGACGCTCCCAAATCTGACTTCACCCGGTCCCTTTTCTCCGCCCTCCACGAGGAGAGCCTGCTGAAGGCCAGTCAGTATGACAGTCTGACAGGCCTCCCCCGTATGTCCGGCTTCTTCAGGCTTGCGGAGGAGGGGAAACTCCGTACCCAGAAAGAAGATTCTTATGCTGTCTTGTTATATATCAACTTAAGCGGCATGAAGAGCTTTAACCAGAAGTATGGTTATGCTGAGGGGGACCGCTATCTCCGGCTGTTCGCAGATACCCTGGCCGGCATTTTCGGCATGGATTACTGCTCTCGTCTGGGGCAGGACCATTTTGGTGCATACTCAGAGGAATCTCTTGTAGAAGAAAGACTGAGCAGGCTTTTTAAAGAGTGTGAACTCCTTAACGGGGGAGTAACCCTCCCTGTCCATGCAGGCATCTACTCATCCCGGGTCGGGGATGTGCCGGTGGCCTCGGCCTGTGACAGGGCAAAACTTGCCTGCGACTCCCTGAGAGGCACCTATACTTCAAAATATAAATATTACACTCCGGCACTGGGTGCCCGGCTTGAAAAAAAGCAGTACATCCTGGAACACCTGGACAAAGCACTGGCGAATCAGTGGATCCAGGTTTACTACCAGCCCATCGTAAGAGCTATCAACGGCCGTGTATGTGATGAGGAGGCACTGGCAAGGTGGAACGATCCGGAAAAGGGCATGCTGTCCCCCGCTGATTTCATTCCTTTCCTGGAAGAAGCCAACCTGATCTATAAGCTGGATCTGTATATGGTCGAACAGGTACTCGACAAGATAAAACTGCAGATGCAAAAAAAGATGCACATCGTGCCTCATTCTGTGAACCTGTCCCGGTCTGACTTCCAGTCCTGTGATATCGTGGAAGAGATAAGGAAAAGGGTGGATGACGCCGGAATCCGAAGGGATCTGATCACCATAGAAGTCACGGAAAGTATTCTTGAAAAAGATTTTGACTTCATGAAGGAACAGATCACACGCTTCCAGACACTGGGGTTTCCTGTCTGGATGGATGACTTTGGAAGCGGTTACTCTTCCCTGGATGTCCTCCAGAGCATCAAATTCAACCTGCTCAAATTTGACAGCAGTTTTATGAAGAAGCTGGACGAAGGGACCAGCGGGAAGATCATCCTGACCGAGCTGATGAAGATGGCCACATCCCTGGGCATTGATACTGTCTGTGAAGGGGTGGAGACAAAAGACCAGGTCAGATTCCTCCAGGAGATCGGCTGTTCCAAACTGCAGGGCTACTATTTCTGCAGGCCCATACCCTTAGAGGGGATCCTGGAACGTTATCAGAAAGGGATACAGATTGGCTATGAGAATCCGGAAGAATCCTCATACTTTGAAACCATGGGCCGCATCAACCTTTACGATGTTTCGGTGATTGCCAGCGAGGGCGGCAATGACTTTCAGAATTATTTCAACACCCTGCCCATGGGTATCATAGAAGTCAAGGATGACACGACCCGATTTGTCAGAAGCAATCAGTCCTATCGGGACTTTATTAAACGCTTCTTTAAAGTGGACCTTTCTTACGAAGGTTTTGAATTTTTCCAGTACAGCGCCTCCTTTATGTACAATGTGGTGAGATCCTGCTGCGAGCAGGGACTCCGCGCTTTCTATGATGAAAAGATGCCGGATGGTTCAATTATCCATTCTTTTGCCCGCCGGATCGGAATCAACCCGGTCACCGGAAATATTGCTGTAGCTGTTGCCGTCCTTTCCATATCAGAGCCGGATGAAGGCACAACCTACGCGGATATAGCCAGGAAACTGGCTTCCGACTATTATAATATCTACTATGTGGACATGGACACAGACCACTACATTGAATACAGCTCACGTAAGGGAAGAGATGAGCAGGCCATAGAGCGGCACGGGGAAGACTTCTTCACAGCCAGTATACAGGAATCCATAACCCGTGTATATCAGGAGGACCAGGCGAACTTCCTGTCTGTTTTTACAAAGGAAAACATCATACAGAAGCTGGATGAGCAAGGGGTTTTCTCACTCACTTACCGGCTGGTTGACAGCGGAATCCCTGTCTATGCCAACATGAAGATTAAAAGAATGATGCCGGGTGAAAACCGTATCATCATCGGTATCAGCATCATAGATTCCCAGATGAAGCAGCAGGCACTTTTCAGCAGACTTCAGAAGGAAAGGAAGACTCTTGCCAGGATCATGACCCTGAATGATGATCATCTCAGCCTGTACATAATCAATCCTGAAACTGATCATTTCATCGAATATACTATGTCAGATGAGGAGGCATCCCCCGGCCTCTCCATAAGCGGGGATGATTTCTTCGACCAGTTCATCTCGGACGGGGAAAAGACAGTATGGTCAGAGGATCTGCCGTCATTTTATGCCAGTGTGACAAAAGACCGGATCATGGACGAGATTCAGAATAATGGTGTGTTTAAACTTCAATACCGTCTTGATATGGATGGTGAACCAAAACCGGTCAGTCTTAAGATCGCTCCTTTCACAGAGGATGGAGAGCTGAGATTATTTGCAGGTGTGCGTGCGTGGAGAAACAGAAATCAGAGGAGAACATAGATGAAGCGGTACCGCTCTTTAAATGAAGCTAAAAAAAGTCTTGCCACCCAGGTTCTGGTTCTGACCGTATGCGTCTTACTCATTGCCGTTTCGGGAAGATTTCTGATTCAACCCCGCTTTGACAATGCCCTGATCCTGTCCTATGATGACCAGGAGCCGATATCAGAGGGAGAAATCACCATCCAGCTGGAGAAAAAGGATGTTCCTGTTTCAGAAGATATACATGATCAGACCCCGGAGACGGATGAAGAGCCTGTCCCTGTTCAGGAACCGGAATACGAACTGGTAGAGACAGTTGGCGCGTCTGTCCATGCAAAGGTATTACAGATAGACATGCTTCCTGACAAGGCAGGTCAATATGCCATGACTGTCCTGGACCGTACCGGAGCCATTATTTTAAAGGATGAGATCTTTGTCGACAAGTTCCATACGGCCTATTCAAAGAAGACCGGAAGCTTTACCGGGGATGAAGCCCTGGTTCTGGCCGGCATCCTCTATTATATCGGCCTGTGTCTGATCATGATGGTATTCTATCACAGACTGGACGGCCCTCTGGCATACTCCTACGAGGCTATTCTGTCATGCGGTGTATTGGTGTTTTCTCTGGTCGCTCTGATCATTGAAGTGCCGGCCTATATCAACCACCTTCGAATGCCCGGCCTGTATTCGACCTGGCAGATGATCAACGACTTTGCGGCAGGAGGTATGTATTTCACGATATTCACTGCCCCTCTTGTAGTTTTTTTCTGCATCTTGCTTATTATCAGCAACATCGAGCTGCTGCGGCATGAACGTCCCAGACTGCAGAACGGACTGGGCCTTCTACTGGGCTTTCTCCTTCTGGCCGGCGAGGGCATCTATTATGTGATGTATTCCAACTTCGGCAGGATACCTTCAGACCAGCATCTCATTGCCTGCACTGTGATCAACATTATTGGGATCACATTTACATACGCAGAATGCATTCTTTTCAGTTCCATGATCAACGGATTCCGGGCTGCAACCCATATACCCGCATCTGACAGGGATTATATCCTGATCCTGGGATGCGGTTTCCGGCCGGACGGGACTCTGCCTCCCCTGCTCAGGGGAAGGGTGGATAAGGCTATGGAATTCTGGTATAAGCAGAAGGAAGAGACCGGAAAAAAAGCTGTCATCATTCCATCAGGCGGCCAGGGACCAAACGAATCCATGGCAGAAGCCCAGGCCATGTACCAGTACATGGTCAGCAGCGGTTTTCCGGAAGAATGCATCGTCCGGGAGGACAAGTCCGTCAACACCTACCAGAATATGGAGTTCTCCAGGAAGATCATAGAGAGCTCTCACCCGGATTCATCCGATGCCAATACGGCCTTTGTCACAACAAACTATCATGTCTTCCGCAGCGGAGTCTGGGCAGGACTTGCCGGACTGGAAGCGGAAGGACTAGGCAGTGATACCAAATGGTGGTTCTGGCCCAATGCTTTCGTCAGAGAGTGTGTCGGCCTTCTCCAGAAGCGGCTGGTCCCGGAAATCATCTACCTGATCATATTGATTGGTATCTTCAGTATCATAACATGGCTGTCTTATCTCTAGGTCAGTCCCTCCCCATAAGGGAGGCGTCAGCAGTTACGATTCAGCCCATTTTTACAAAATGGGCGAAACGTTACTGCGACGCCTCCTTTTTTGTTATGAGTTGGTATCACTTGTCGTGTTGCCTGTGGTCTTTCGCGTAATGGGTAAAAAACTCTATTTTGTCCGGTCTTAC
>CADBNQ010000180.1 GCA_902796045.1 uncultured Lachnospiraceae bacterium
GATCATGTCAGCCTTCTCTTCAGCAAGAAGCTTCTCTGCATCCTGCACTGTCTTTACCCCTCCGGTAAGAAGAACCGGCACATGAACTGCTTTCTTAACCGCTTCGGATGTGTCGCCAAAGTAACCCGGATAGGTGTGACCCTTTCTGATAAAGCAGCAGGTTCCTCCTGATATATCCAGGATATCTACGCCAGCTTCTTCAAAAAGCCGGCAGGCCTGTACGGCATCTTCTATGGTACTTCCTCCCGTAGTGTAATCACAGCCGCCCAGGCGAAGAGCAAAGATGGAGTCTTTCCCGATCACCTTTCTGATCCCTTCGATCAGCTCCAGATGGATCCTGGTCCGTCCTTCTATGGTATATCCATTATAGGCATCCGTCCTCTTGTTGGTGATGGGTGAGAAGAACTGATCCAGCATATAAGCATGGGCTGAATGAAGATTGATCCCGTCGTAACCAGCTTCCATGGCTCTCTCTGCCGCTCTGATGTAGGCAGCTTCAAGCGCGTGAATCTCATTCACTGTCAGGGGGCGCGGCTTCTCAGGATTGGCCCGGCTTCCCGGCCAGCCGCAGGAGACACTGATGTCGGAGGAGCTGACAGGCTCTTCCCCGGTAAACTCTCTCCTGGCCCCGCAGCCTGCATGGCTGATCTGAAGGATCGCCTTGCTTCCGTTTTTATGTATGATATTGCAGATGCGTCTCAGGCCTTCAATATCAGAATCTCTGGAAGAGGAAAGCTGGGTGGGGCTTGCCATACCGTCATTTCTTACATAGCTGTGCTCCACAACCACCAGACCGAACCGGCCGCCCTTTGTCCGGGCATCATAATGGCGCTCAGTGTCTGCGGTAATCTTTCCATCCACACAGGTCTCACTGTGAATCGGAGCCTTCACCATGCGGTTCTTCAGGACATGACCGCCCACTTTGATCGGTTCTTTAATCATCATCGCAACACTCCCTCCTCATAATAACCATAGTTAGTCAGATACATATTACAACAGATCGGATAAAGTGATTTGCAGAAAACTGTTCTCTATTCTGGAATTCCTGACACATAGGAAAAGGCAGAGTCCCATGCAAATACATGAAATCCTGCCTAATGGTGTGAGCATTTTTTATGCTGCTCCACATATGAAGTTTTGTCGATTTACCTCTTGATGATCTCGGGCTCAGGGTATTCTTCCCCCAGCGTGTCCACTGTAACGCTTTTGATCACCTGATCATGATAGGGCCTGTCCATAAAAGTCTTTTCCGAAGCAATCCGGTCAACGACCTCCATGCCTTCTGTCACTTTGCCAAAAGCCGCATACTCACCGTCCAGATGGGGTGCCGGCTTGTGCATGATGAAAAACTGGGAACCGGCTGAATCCGGCATCATGGAGCGGGCCATGGAAAGGACTCCCTCGTCATGTTTCAGCTGGTTGGGAAATCCGTTATGCGTGAACTCTCCTTTGATGCTGTAGCCCGGATTGCCCATGCCATTGCCGTTGGGACAGCCGCCCTGGATCATGAACCCTTTGATCACACGATGAAATATCAGGCCGTCATAAAAGCCCTTTTTGATCAGGGAGATAAAATTATTGACCGTATTGGGGGCAACCTCCGGATACAGTTCTGCTTTGATAACGTCTCCATTATCCATGGTAAATGTTACGATTGGATGTGTCATAAGTTAATTCCTCCTCTATATTTCCCAGCAGACAGGGGCCTGAAAGGGAGCTCGCCTGCTGTTTTGATATCTACACTGCCAGTTCACTGATCAGGGCAGAGCCTATGATCATCACCGCGCCGACTATCCCGGGCACACTCAGAGGTTCCCTCAGGAATATGGCTGAAAAGATCAGGGCTGAAACAGGATCAATATAGCTTAACAGAGCTATAGACTGTGCCTTTAACCCATCCATGCTGCCAAAATACAAAACATAGGCGATCCCCGTATGTACAAGGCCTACAATAAACAGAAGGATGACGGCGTTGAGGCTGATATTCTGTCCACTGAAGCTTTCAGGGCTGAATCCTTTTGTCAGCAGCAGATAAGGAATCATGATCAGACCTGCTGACAGGAGCTGTACTGTTGTCTTTGCGTAGGCATCAATGCCGCTGATCATCTTGTTCATGATGACAACAACAGAATAGAGAACAGCAGCGCCAAGCCCGAGAAGGATCCCATACAGGCTTCCACCCCGGGGAACACCACTCCCGGCCACACCGGACACCAGGACCATGCCTGCAACAGCAGCCGCCGCACAAATCATTTTCTTTAAAGTCAGCTTTTCTTTAAAAATGATGGGCGACAGCAGAACAACGATCGTCGGCGCCATATAATAACAAAGTGTCGCGACCGGGACAGTGGTATAATTGTAAGCCTCAAAAAGAAGAATCCAGTTGAATCCCATCACAGCGCCTGAGACAGCCAGCCGCCAGAAATACCGTGGGGGGATCTCTTCTTTATGACCTGACCCCCTGACCCTGACATAAAAAAGCAGAAAGAGTCCGCCCAGTATTCCACGGGCAAAAGCGATCAGGGCTGATGAGAGGGGAATATACCTCCTGAACAGGCCGATGGTCCCGAAAATCAGCATGGATGAGGCAAACATTACCAGTGATTTACGGTTATACATAATGGATTCTTGACTGATCACAACGGTTCTTCTGTGGTCTGGCCTCTGCGGGATATCCAACCGGGAAGATGGCAAAGGGTTTCAGGTTTGCCGGAAGATTCAGGATCTTCTCAACCTTCTGCATGCGGTCTTCGTGAGGCGCGATGCCAAGCATTACTGTCCCCAGCCCTTGTGATACTGCCGCAAGCCACAGATTCTCACAGGCAATAGACAGATCGATCTGAGCGTATTCCGGGAAGAAAATACCTTCCGTGCGGTAACAGGGAACGATGACTGTCCCGGCCTTTGCAGTACAGCCTGCATAAGGACTGGAAGCGGCAAGACCCGCTATAGTCTCCGGGTCAGTGACAACGTAGAACTCCCATGGCTGCTGGTCTCCCGCAGAGGGAGCCTGCATGGCAGCTCTGAGAATATAATCAATCTTCTCAGACTCCACAGGCTGGTCGGTGTATTTCCTGACACTGATTCTTGTAAATAATTCGTTCATTTTCTACTATCCTTTCTATCTTAAAAGTCCATCTCCAGCAGCAGAGGTGTGTGGTCCTGCCTGGGTCCGGAGTCCATCATCTCTGAGCGTACGATCTTATCCTTTATCCCGTCGCTGACCAGGAAATAGTCGATCCTCCAGCCGCTGTTGTTGATCTTGCTCGTTCTCACCCTCTGAGCCCACCAGGAATACACTCCTTCTATGTCACCATGCAGGTACCTGAAGGTGTCAGTAAATCCTTTTTCAAGGAGGAAGGTGAAACCTTCTCTCTCCTCATCAGTAAATCCGGGAGACCTGCGGTTGCTCTCGGGATGGGCCAGATCGATCTCCTTGTGGGCCACATTGTAATCTCCACAGGCTATGACAGGTTTCTCCCCGGCAAGCTGACTGAGATATGCGGCATACTGCCTGTCCCAGATCTGCCTCTCTTCAAGCCTTCTAAGACCGTCGCCTGCATTGGGCGTGTAGACAAGACTGAAATAATAATCCGGAAGCTCCAGGGTGATGAGACGGCCCTCGCAGTCCATAGGCTCAGGTGCATGGATGACAGGGTAATCAGCCTTTACCTGAAGGTCCTTTCTGTAGAGGGCCATGGTGCCTGCATATCCCTTTCTCGCCGGTTCGCAGGAGCTGGTCCAGGCTATGTCATAATCAGGAAAATACTCTCCCAGCACAGCCGCCTGTTTCTTATTCATCCCTTTTGCAGGCAGCTTTGTTTCCTGGAGGGCAATGATATCAGCCTCTTCCCGGGCAATACTGCCAAGCACCTCTCTGGACAGGGCCGCCCTGGGGCTGTTTCCTGTGAGGGCAGCATTAATCGAGTCTATATTCCAGGAGATATATTTCATGGTGTTACACTTCCTTCCTTTCATCATATGTTTATCACCAGACACAGTCAGCTTATGCAGCGGAATCATACTTCAGATATACAATCAGGTTATTACTGTTAAAAGCACTGTAGTAGTGAACTTCCTCTGCCAGTTCCATCACCATGCGGATTCCGTAATGTTCCTCCATATCATTTCTATTCAGCTTATAAAACAAAGTCGGGTCGAATCTGTCGCTCAGATCCATAATGGTAAAGCAGATATTCCGGGTGTCTGAGAATAGCCTGAAGTCAATATATATCCCTTTTTTATTTACTTTTTCTGCATGATCCAGGACATTGACTGTCATCTCTTCCACAAACAGAGCCATAAGCCTTGATATCTTTATTCCTGCTTCATGCTGCATGCAGAAATCCTCTGTATCTCTGCTCACCCTCATCACGTCGTCTCTGTCCCGGATCTTGGAGTACATATTATCTGCGTCATCTCCACCAAAGTCCTTTGAAAGAAACATGACGTCTTTCCAGAATCGGGGCAGGCCCCTGTGATAAATACAGTTGCAGATAAATATGCCCGCAAAGACGATGATCTTGCTGACCGCTATAGAGACCAGGATTCCTTTTGAGCCATATAGCTTACCAAGAACCAGTGCCGTGCCTGTGGGAACGATAAAACGTTCAGAAAAGCTCAGGGCGCTTGCAAGCTTATGGTTGTTGATGCCCTGGAAATAATTCTGGATCAGGACGACGGCCGTGTCAAAGATAAGACCCACGGACATCCACCGGATACTGTAGACTGTGAGCGAAACCACTTCTGGTTCAGTCGAATAGAGTCTTGTCAGCAGAGGTGCTGCCAGAAAAGTCACTGCTCCTGCTGCAAATGCCAGCTGCAGCCCGAATCTGAGAGCGAAAGTATACAGCCGTTCCAGCCCTTTACGGTCATTGGCGCTGTAATAGATACTGACCATGGCCATGAGTGTTCTTCCGAGACCATTCGGGAGGCAGAAAAGAAATTGAAAAAGATCTCCCTGGATACCCTTTGCCGCAATGGCAGCGGTAGTCAGAGCAAGAATAACATTATAATAGTTGGTCACAGCATCACGTAGTGTCCCGGCAAGCCTCTGGATCAGAGCCGGCGATCCCTGCACTGCCAGATCAGGCAGCTGACGAAAAGCCAATGCCTTCAGGGAAATACGGAAATAACTGTCCTTCTTTATCAGGTAATAGCATAATGCAATCAGCTGTGCATAGTATCCGGCAGAAGTGGCGATACCCATACCGAAGGCACCAGCATGAAAATAAAAGACATTCAGCATATCCCCCAGAATATCCACCGTAAACAGAACAATTGAGGAAACAGTAAAAAGCGTTTTCCCATTATCCATCACAAGGACAGGTCCTATGATCTGGACCAGCAGAAGCGCCGGGATCCCTAACAGATAGCCCCGCAGATAGCCATAAAGAAACGGACTCAAACCAGGATGCTTATGAAGGGGAATCCCGCTGATACGAAAAATGGCTTCAGGGAAAAAATATCCTGAAACAATCAAAACGGCAGCAGCGACTATAGCCAGAAAAACTGTAAGATTAAAAGCTTCATTTGCCGAATCCTTATCTCCGATGGCAACCTTTTTTGAACATGTAAGGTTGCAGCCGGTAGAGAAAAAGCCTGCAATAACAAGGACTATGCAGGAGAAGGGCCTTAGCAGAGAAATGCCGGAATATGTATTAACGCCCAGATAACGGCTTGCGATAATGCCGTCTATCATGACTGCGAGAACTGATGTGATCTCTGTCATGATCATGGCCGCAGCTGTTGTCACGAACATGGTTGATATATTATCGATTTTGAATATATCCCTTCTGCTCATCATTGATGTCCCTTCATAAATCAATATGTATTAATAGTATGGCACTGCAATCAGATTATAGTTTACCCTGATAATCCTTGTCAATAGAATACAAGCCCGAAAAGTCAGCGAAAACCCGGTCAATGCCCCTGCCAAACCTTGCTAAATTCCCAAAACCATGATAGCCTATTGTATAATCCGGAGCTTAACCACCTATGCTGCTTCTGAATTTTTTATGGGGTTAATGATCCCTATTATATAGGAAAGGAATTCATCATGAAGGGAATAGATCGCAATAGAAGTCTGATACTAATCCTGATCTTTGTTCTGACAGGTCTTCTCCTGTTCTGCCTGAACGTATCACTGACCATGAGCCGTTTAAATAAGACTATGATGTCTAATCTGGCTAAAACAGAAAACAACATTGAAGCAGTGACAAAAGGCTATGAGAATTTCTATAACAATTACAGGCTGCTTCACAGGCACATAGCAAGGCTGTGCGGATATTACCTGGAAAGCCTTCAGGAACCCTTCTCCGAAGAATCGGTAAAGAAAGCTGAAGATGTCCTGGATGCAGAGGCTGTCTATATCGTCGATCCAAAGGGTACTCTTCTGTTTTCCAGCAATGATACAAATATGCCTGAGTTCACATCTGACAAATGCGCACCCCTTCTTGATGTTTCCCCTGATCAGACCACCTCAGAACCCGTAACTCTAAAGTTTGAAAATAGTAAAGAAGATGACGATGACAAAGACGATGAAGAAAACCTTGCCGGACTTCTGCACGATAATAACAATAAAAAAAAGCAGAAGAAGGACAAGCAGACAGAGGAGGCAGCAGAAGTCCCGTTCGTCGTGTCATGCTGCTACTCTTATTATTTAGATTCCGGCCATATTGTAGTCGTAAAAAGCGCCTATTCGGATTTCCTTAATACAGCAGAAGGGCTGCTGAATTTTTACGATATTCTGGAACGAACCTGGTTTACAAAAGGCAGTTTATGTTTTTTCATCTCAAACGAAGGCCAGGCATATATCCAGGTTGACCCGAAAAGCGATATCTGGGATGAGGAATTTGTACAATTTCCGGCTAAAACACTGCGCAATGGCTATAGAGGACTGATAACTATCAATCAAAAAAAATATTATTGCTGGATAAAAAAGCTGTCAGATGGTTCATCTTTTCTGGCCTTTGCCATGCCTGTAAAAGAACTGACCTTTATGATGATTCTGATCAATCTGTCGACAGTCGGGATTGCTATGGTCTCCCTTTTTCTTCTCTATGAATATACTGCCTATCTTACATCAGAGGCTGCTGAAGAGAATAACCAGACTACAGCAAGAAAGCGTTTTGTCCGCAAACTGAGTGTTCTTCTTTTCTTATGTATCTTTGCCACAGAAGTAATCAGCATCTACAGCCATACCTTATATGCATACGCCAGTACAGTCAGCTCCAACGTGCTGAAAACAGAAGGCCTCAAAGAAACCACGGCCAGTTTAGATCAGATTCAGGCTTACGGGAGTGAACACTATCAAAAGTTAGTCAGGATCATTACCAGAACTGCGGTGGCAATGATCTCGGAGAATGATCAGTTCAAAGATCCTGCAAAGCTCAGGGAACTGACTAAGAATCTGGGTGCTGAGCATATTCTGATTTATAACAATGCCGGCATTGTCACTTCATCCGATCTGAATTATAACGGTCTGACCCTTTCAAAAGACCCGAAGGATCTGTCCAGCGCTTTCTGGTGGGTGATACGGGGCGAACCCCTCCTGATCCAGGACAAGGTGGATGACTCTTACCTTTCTTCCCCCTATCTCTTCAGCGGGATGCCCCTGAAAGACAAGAAAGGAAACTACACGGGTATGGTGCAGCTGGCCCTTCCACCCTCCTTCCGGGATGATCTGGTTGTTTCCACCAGTCTGAGCTCCATTCTTTCCTCTTACGTTGAATCAAACAGTCAGGCTGCCCTGGCTGTCGATATGGATTCAGGGATAGTGACTTCATCAAACCCGGAATACAGCGGACTGGGAGCGAAAGATCTGGGTTTAACAAAGGAAGAGCTGAAGGATGAATATACAGGATATTTCACAATACAGAACAAGGATCTGCTTGGTGCCTGTCAGGCAGGTGGTAA
>CADBNQ010000181.1 GCA_902796045.1 uncultured Lachnospiraceae bacterium
GATTTTGACAGTCTGACATCGAAGGGGAAGATGCAGCTTGACTATGCCACCCAGTTTGAAGTGGAGTATTTTGAGGGAGGTTATGCCCTGATTACTATTGCAGGCGAGGACCGGTTTCTCCTCGTTCCCGATGGGGCCAAGGCCCCTGAAGGGGTGGACGAAGATATAAAGATCATCCGAAAGCCTGTCCAGTCTACCTATCTGGCGGCATCCTCCGCCATGGACTTCTACCGGCAGCTGGACAGCCTTGACCAGGTCAGGATGACAAGTACGGAAGGCAAAGACTGGAGTTTCCCGGAAGTACAGCAGGCTCTGGCCGATGAAGAGATGCTTTTTGTGGGCAAGTACAGCGCCCCTGATTATGAAACCATAGTAGATGAGAACTGCGGTCTTGCCATCGAGTCCACCATGATCTACCACAGTCCGGAGATCAAGGAGAAGCTGGAAGAGATGGGCATCCCTGTGCTGGTAGAGCGGTCCAGCTATGAATCGGAACCATTGGGACGTATGGAATGGATTAAGCTCTACGGCCTGCTCTGTGATAAAGAAGATGCTGCGGATGCCTTCTTTAAGGAACAGACCGAGAACCTGTCAAAGGTCCTGACCGGAGATGCTGCAGGTAAAAAAGTTGCCTTCTTTTCTGTCAACAGCAGTGGTCAGGTTACAGTCAGGAAGCCTGGTGATTATATCACGAAAATGATTGAGATGGCCGGGGGGACCTATGCCCTGACCAGCCTGAAGGCCGACGAGGACAATGCCCTGTCGACCATGAAGATGCAGATGGAGGATTTCTATTCAGATGCCAATGATGCAGATATCCTGATCTACAACAGCACCATAGAAGGAAAGATTGAGACCATGGACCAGCTGGTGGAGAAGAATAAGCTTTTCAAAGAGTTCAAGGCTGTGAAGGAAGGCAATGTCTGGTGTACGGAGAGCAACACCTTCCAGCAGACCACCGGTGTTGCCCAGATGACCGCCGAGCTCTACAGTGTGATCCATGATGAGGCCGGCGATGGCCAGAACCTTACATTCCTTTCCAGGGTAAAATAAAGAGTATTTGATATTGAGGACGGTAGACAATGGATAAAAGAGTAAGAACCAGATATGCCATAGGCTATATTTTACTGATGATACTTTTGCTGGTGCTGATCGTGTGGAATGTGAATGCAGGCAGTGTCAGACTTTCTGTGCCGGAGGTCGCCAGGATCATCTTCTCTCATGAGAGTGAATCTGTGAAAGGCCATATTGTGTGGGATATCCGTCTGCCCCGTATTCTTTCAGCCTTGATCCTGGGTGGTGCCCTGGCAGTTTCGGGCTTCCTGCTTCAGACCTTCTTTTCCAACCCCATTGCGGGACCTTTTGTGCTGGGTATCTCATCCGGAGCGAAGATGATTGTGGCCCTGGTGATGATCGTTTCTCTTGCAAGAGGAATCATTATCAATTCAGCCGTGATGATCCTTGCCGCATTCATAGGGTCCCTGATCTCCATGGGGCTGATCCTCGCCATCTCCCAGAAAGTCCGGAGCATGTCCATCCTGATCATATGTGGTGTGATGATCGGCTATATCTGTACGGCGGTAACAGAGTTTGTCATCACCTTTGCCGATGACTCCAACATCGTCAATCTCCACAACTGGTCTCTGGGAAGCTTTTCCGGCATCAACTGGGATAATGTGGCTGTGATGACCGTCATGGTGGTCATCTCCATGGCCTTCGCCTTTCTATTATCCAAGCCCATGGGTGCCTACCAGCTGGGAGAAACCTATGCTCGCAACATGGGTGTGAATATTAAAGTGCTCCGTCTGGAACTGATTCTGCTTTCAAGCATACTTTCAGCCTGCGTGACAGCGTTTGCCGGCCCCATATCTTTCGTAGGCATCGCAGTTCCTCACCTGATAAAAAACCTGTTTAAAACGTCGAAACCGATCGTCATGGTTCCTGCCGGTTTTCTGGGAGGAGCAGTCTTCTGCCTGTTCTGCGATCTGATCGCCAGATGTGTCTTTGCGCCGACGGAGCTGAGCATCAGCTCGGTGACCGCCGTATTTGGCGCTCCGATCGTAATCTGGATCATGCTGCATCGCGACAGAAGGAAGTAGTTATCGGGAGATTGACCGGGAAAGGCAGGGCAATATGGAAGACCATAATAAAACGATACAAGGAGAACATGTTATCCAGGCAAAAGACCTCTGCGTCGGCTATGACGGGCAGGCAGTGGTCAGTGATATCGCATTTACAGTGGATGCCGGCCGGATCCTCACCCTGGTGGGGCCTAACGGGTGCGGTAAATCGACCTTGCTCAAGAGTATCACCAGACAGTTGGAGATCGTCTCCGGTACCATATACCTGGAGAACAGATCCATGCTGGGCATGAAAGAGTCGGATGTGGCGAAAAAGATGTCCATCCTCATGACAGAGCGGGTGCGCCCGGAGCTGATGACCTGCAGAGATATCGTGAGTACCGGCAGGTATCCCTATACAGGGAGGCTTGGCATCCTCTCGGAATATGACTGGAAGTGTGTGGAAGATGCCATGAAGCTGGTCCAGGTATGGGATCTGAGGGACCGTCCCTTTGGCAACATCAGTGACGGCCAGTCCCAGCGGATCATGCTGGCCAGGGCCATCTGTCAGGAACCGGAGATCCTGATCATGGACGAGCCCACCTCTTTTCTGGATATCAGCCACAAGCTGGAGCTGCTGGCCATCCTGAAAGATCTGGTGCAGGAAAAGAAGCTGGCAGTGGTCCTTTCGCTCCACGAACTGGACCTGGCTCAGAAGATTTCTGACACGGTACTCTGCATCAATCACGGCGTTGTGGAGCGCGCCGGCCCGCCGGAAGAAGTATTTACCAGTGAATATATCAAGGAACTCTACGGCATTGAGAATGGCGGTTACCTCTACCAGTTCGGGTCTCTGGAACTGGCATCCAGACATGGGGAAGCGGAAGCCTTTGTGATTGCCGGAGGCGGAAAAGGCATCCCGGTCTTCCGCCGTCTGCAGAAGCTTGGGATCCCCTTTGTGACAGGCGTCATCCATGAAAATGATCTTGACTTTCCTGTGGCAGAGATCCTTGCAGAAGAGGTGATCACGGAGAAGGCCTTTGAGCCTGTGGGCCAGGAGGCTCTCTCAGAAGCCAGAGCGGCCATGGCTCGGTGCAAAAAGGTCATCTGCGCTCTGGAGCCTGAAGATTTCGGCACCATGAACAAGGAGGTCAGGCAGCTGCTGGAACATGCCCGGAAAGAAGGGAAGCTGGAAGTTTTGTCGTAAAAAGAGAGATCTGCAGGGAAGCTTTCTGTATTTTGTGCTTTTTATCCTCTGATGTTGAAATAAATAGTCGGATATGCTATAATTTTTGTACCAATATACAGACAAAGGAGGAGAAAACTATGAAAACACGCACTAGAAGACTGATGGTTCTGCTCTTGGCATTGGTGATGGCTCTTGGATGCCTGAGTGTCACTGCAGGCGCTGCAACGATTCCGGTAAAGAAGCTGAAGAATCTTAATTACGATGCAAGCTGTTCTGCTGTAAAGAAAAAAGCCACCGGGATTAAGAGGGGAACCTTCCGGATCCAGACCGGTACACTTGGCAAGGGCTGGCTGAAGTTTAAGGCTCCGAAGAAGAAAACCTATACTTTTACATTTGCCAATGTCAGCACAACAAACAGGTATGGCTACAGCACAGCTTATTGCCATATGGATCTCATCAAGAAGTATAAGTATCTCAAGAGGAGTTATTTCGACCGCCGGTATCTGAAGACTCAGGGAGGAAAAGCTTATACGCTCTGGTTCGGAACCAAAGACAGTATCTCGAATCAATATCCGAATCTGAGCACGCTCAGGTCCAGATACGGCAAGCTTAAACTGAAA
>CADBNQ010000182.1 GCA_902796045.1 uncultured Lachnospiraceae bacterium
CCACTTTCCCGTCAACCAGAAGATCAAACTCCCCGAACGTTCTGACCGTGATATGTTGCTTTGGCTGTACTTCTTTCCTCCGGGAAAGCGCAAATTCCACTTCCGCGGCAAGCTGCTGTTCGTCAAGCGGCTTCATGAGATATCCGGATACATGCAGTGCGAATGCTTCTACCGCATATCCTGCATAACCTGTCAGGAAAATGACGGCGGTATGCGGACTCTGCTCTTTGATCCTTGCCGCAAGGGACAGACCATTCAGATCCGGCATATGAATATCCAGAAGCGCGATGTCCACCGGATTTTTCTTTATGAAATCCAGCGCTGGCAGAGCTCTGTTAAAAACATGAACCTCCGGATGCCAGGGAAGCCTGCAGCATGCATCCTTGACAATCTCCAACACCGGCTTTTCATCGTCTACACAGACCATCCTTATGTCTTTCACCTTTTCCTGCCTTCTTTCCTTCTCATCATTGCCGAATGCCATTGTTCCGTATTGCTGCATATACCGCAGAAGAGAATTACTATCGGTATACAAATCCGCCCTCAGGTATTAAATTGTATTTAGATTATATGCTATTATTCGTGATAATTCAATGTTATTGTCCTCAGGATCTTTTGAGAAAAGGCTTCTATTTGATGGACATGTGATGGACATTCCTTGCTATGATAACTCCAAAGTATGCAAGGAGGTATTTTCATGAAACTAAGAAACATTTTGCTGACAACAGTTCTGATGATTTCCGTGTCTGCCGCCCCCGTGTGTGCAGAGGAGGCTTCCGCGGAATCACCGGCAGAAGCGGCAGAACCCCTCTCCGGGGTATCGGAGGCAGTGGAAGGAGCTCTCTCTGAGGGATCGGGAGTACTGGAGCAGGCTCTCTCCGAAGCAGCGGGGGCAGTGAAAAACTCTGTCAATGAAGTCTCGGCAGCAGTGAAAGATTCTGTTAATGAAGCTTCGGCAGCGGTGAAAGAAGCTTCCGACGGACTGCTTTCATCCCTTCTGGGCGAAGGCGGAGTGCTTCAGGGGCTGCTCCCGGAGGGAACAGACATCGGGGGCCTGGCCGACTCCATCAAAGCAGAGCTGGGCAGGACGGACAGCGAAATCTCCCGGGTATTTGCGGAGATCAGCGAGAAGGCGCAGAGCTCCCTCGATGGCTTCAGCGCCGACTCCCTGAAGCAGTATGCCGAAGAGCTGCTGGGCCGCTTTACCGGAGATGGGATGTTTGATGATCTCGAAAGTCTTTTCGACGTTATCGCTTCGATCAGAGAGGCAGAGGAACAGTACATCCTGGAACACAACGCTGCCCTGATGGACACCGGGGATGTTCAGATCCTGTCAAACGACAATATCTATCAGAGCGATCTGGATCTGGACGTCATCCGTTTTTTAAGCTGCGTGATCCAGAATAATTACAGGAAGGATGAAGAAAACCAGCTGTGGTCTGTCAGCAGCGCGGAGGATATCGTATTGTTCCGGCAGCAGAAGGATGAAGAGGGCAATTATCCTGTCATGGAGGCCGTCTTCGCCCAGGAGGGCGAACAGTTTGAAGCTTCCCTGGAGGAAATGATCCTTGCAGCCGGAGCAGAAATGACCGTCGATGAACTCCTGGAATCTATCGGGTTAAGCAGGATCCTGGTTCTGTTCGATCTGAAGGAATATCTGGAAGAACATCCGGAAATCAAAGGACTTGAATATGACGGAGAGATCCGCAATGTGGAAGAACTGGACGCGATCCTGGACATCTTGCTGAATGCGTATTCCGAAGAGCATCCGGAGGATGCCTCCGCGGAAGAGAAACCGGCAGAGGACGCCTCTGCTAAATAGTATGGAAGAATAAAATGAAAAGGAGGAGATTCGAATGCTTTTCCAGGCTTTGGACAAACTAAGACAGCAGACAGTCATATCGACGATCCTGCTGATGGTGCTCGGGCTCTTTATGCTGGTCATTCCCGGGCAGTACGATATCACCCTTGTGCATATTCTGGGATATGTGATCATGCTTCTCGGCGCCGTAATGGTCTGGGATTTTATCGGAAGCGAAAAAAAGCTTGTCAACTGCATCCTGTTTACCTGTGCGCTGCTCCTGATCCTTCTGGGCGTTTATATCCAGGTTTCCGGAGACGACATCCTGAAGGTCCTGAGCGTACTGTTCGGGATCCTGCTGATCATCGACGGTCTTCACAGTGCGCTGCATGCCTGGATGTACGCCAGACGTGCCGGAAAGAAATGGTGGGGAATCCTGATCCTGCTCAGCCTGATCCTGATCCTGGCAGGCATCACTATTCTCAATAATCCGTGGTGGCACATAACGCATTCCTTTGTGAAGGTCATCGGATGGGTCATCCTGTTTGCCGCTGGCACAGGCGTTATCCGGATGATCCTGGTCTGGCCGATTCGAAAAGGATAAGGAGGACAAAAAGATGGCG
>CADBNQ010000183.1 GCA_902796045.1 uncultured Lachnospiraceae bacterium
CCTTTCTGCCAGGAGGTTGTCTGTGTATCTGAAGCACTGCAGGATTATGAACCTAAGACCGACGTTGCCATAGAGCTTGGCGGAGAGGATGCCAAGATCATCTACTTTGACGGCAACGGGATCGAACAGAGGATGAACGGTGTCTGCGCCGGAGGGACCGGTTCTTTCATCGACCAGATGGCCAGCCTCCTCCAGACAGATGCTGCCGGACTGAACGAATACGCCAAAGACTATGATACCATCTATCCCATCGCAGCCAGATGCGGTGTTTTCGCCAAGACAGACATACAGCCCCTGATCAATGAAGGAGCCACCAAGGAGAACCTGTCGGTATCCATCTTCCAGGCTGTGGTCAACCAGACCATCAGCGGCCTGGCCTGCGGAAAGCCGATCAAAGGCCATGTGGCATTTCTGGGCGGACCACTGCATTTCCTCCCGGAACTGAAAAATGCTTTTATCCGTACGCTGGAGCTGGACGATGAACATATCATCGATCCGCCCCATTCTCATCTATTTGCTGCCACCGGAGCCGCCCTGCACGCGTCAGAAGACTGCAGCCTCAAGCTTGATGAACTCCTGGCCTATTTTGACTCGGACATCAACCTGGCGGTGGAAGTAGAGCGGATGGAGCCGCTCTTTGTCGACCAGAAGGCCTACGATGACTTCATCGCAGACCACAACCGTTTTGCTATAAAGAAGGGATCCCTCTCCTCCTATGAAGGGCGGTGCTACCTGGGCATCGATGCCGGATCCACCACGACCAAGCTGGCCCTGATCGGGGAAGACGGTTCTCTCTTATACCGTTTCTACGATAATAATAACGGCAGCCCTCTGAAGACCACCATACGGTCTATCCGTGAGCTGAAAGATCTCCTGCCCGAGAAGGCTGTCATCGCAGGCACCTGCTCAACCGGTTACGGGGAAGCTCTGATCAAGGCTGCCCTGAACCTGGACCATGGAGAGGTCGAGACCATGGCCCACTATTATGCTGCTGCTTTTTTTGAGCCTGAGGTGGACTGTATCCTGGACATCGGCGGACAGGATATGAAATGCATCAAGATCCGCAACCACGCTGTTGATAATGTGCTCTTAAATGAAGCCTGTTCCTCCGGGTGCGGTTCCTTTATCGAGACCTTCGCCAGGTCTTTAAACTATACTGTGGCGGATTTTGCCAAAGTCGCCCTCTTTGCCCCTTCCCCCATCGACCTGGGGTCCAGATGTACGGTATTTATGAATTCCAAGGTGAAACAGGCACAGAAAGAAGGGGCTTCCGTGGGGGATATCTCTGCCGGCCTGGCCTACTCGGTGATCAGAAACGCCATCCTGAAGGTGATCAAGCTGACAGACCCAAGGCAGCTGGGCAAAAAGATTGTTGTCCAGGGGGGAACCTTCTATAACGATGCTGTTCTGCGTGCCTTTGAACGGATCTCCGGCTGCCAGGCTGTCAGGCCGGATATCGCCGGCATTATGGGGGCTTTCGGCGCTGCGCTTATCGCCAGAGAAAGAGATGAGAAGAGACACAGGACCAGCATGCTGCCGCTCGATGAGATCCTGAAGCTTTCCTTTGAGACAGAGATGAGCCGGTGTCAGCACTGCAATAACCACTGCCTGCTGACCATCAACAATTTTGGCGGCGGCAGAAAATATATCTCCGGAAACCGCTGCGAACGGGGACTTGGCCTGGAGAAGAAAAAGGATGATATCCCCAATCTTTACGATTACAAATACAGACGCACTTTTGATTACAGGTCTCTTCCCCTGGCCGAGGCGCCAAGGGGCGTGATCGGCATCCCCAGAGTCCTGAACATTTACGAAAACTATCCTTTCTGGCACACCTTCTTTACCAGGCTGGGCTTCAGGGTGATGGTCTCTCCAAGGTCTTCCAGAAAGATTTACGAGCTTGGCATTGAGTCTATCCCCAGCGAATCCGAGTGCTATCCGGCCAAGATTGCCCACGGGCATGTGATGTGGCTTCTGAAGAAGGGAATCCGGTCCATCTTCTATCCCTGCATCCCTTATGAGGTCGAGGAAACTGAAGGGGCCAACAATCACTATAACTGCCCGATCGTCACCTCCTATGCTGAGAATATTAAAAACAACATGGAGGAGCTGCAGGATCCGGATGTCCGCTTCATCCATCCTTTCCTGGCCCTGGACAATCCAGACTCCCTGAAGGTCCGGCTCTACGACGAGCTGTCTGCTTACTATGACCTGACGGCCCGGGAAGTGGAAGAAGCTGTGGATGCCGCCTATGAAGAGCGGGAGAAGGTCAGGGAGGATATCAAGGCCAAAGGTGAGGAAACCCTGACATGGCTGGCTGAAACCGGCAACATGGGGATTGTGCTCTGCGGCCGTCCCTATCATATTGACCCGGAGATCAACCACGGTATCCCTGAGCTGATCACCTCCTATGGGATCGCGGTATTGAGTGAGGATTCCATATCCCATCTGGGCAATGTGGAAAGACCCCTTATTGTCTCGGACCAGTGGATGTACCATTCCCGCCTGTACGGTGCCGCCAATTATGCAAAGAAGAATCCCCAGCTTGAGGTGATCCAGCTGAATTCATTCGGCTGCGGTCTGGATGCCGTCACTACTGATGCAGTCAATGACATCCTGTCCCGGTCCGGCCGGATCTATACAGTTTTGAAGATTGATGAAGTGAATAATCTTGGAGCAGCCCGGATCAGGATCCGGTCGCTGATCGCAGCGGTGAAGATCCGCCAGAGAAAGAATATCCGTCCTAAGGTGGTGCCGGCCAACATCAACCGGGTTGAGTTTACAAAGGAGATGAAGAAGACTTATACCATCCTGGTACCCCAGATGTCTCCGATTCATTTCAACCTGCTCGAGCCGGTATTCCGGCAGAGCGGGTACAATGTAGAGATCCTCCCGCAGATGGGACGGAAGGCAGTGGATACCGGCCTGAAGTAC
>CADBNQ010000184.1 GCA_902796045.1 uncultured Lachnospiraceae bacterium
CCTCCGGACAGATTTACAGTAATATAATTTACTTTTGATAAATTAAGCTTTAAGGCAGGACGGACTCCTCCAATACAGTTCACCAGGTTACCTAGAGAAATCCCGCCATCCTCTCCATATATGGCTTTTGCATAGCTACCCTGGTAGCCGGGCGTTCGCAGCCACCAGTGATTGCTCTCTGCCCCTTTTGCCTGTCCACATTTTCTTATCCTTTCACCATCCGGCAAACTATCTGCTTCACTATCGCTGAGCAGATAAAGCCTGGCGCCGGTGACACCGACATCATTCAGATCCGTGGTGTCTATAGCCTCTGCCACATCTTTGAAACGTCCCCCATCTAAAGTGAAGGAATTCAGACGCCCTTCTATTACGGAACCTTTATATTGGTTACCTGAATTTTCATTGTTGTAAAATCGTGCTGCATCAATCGGTTCCACCGCGAACAGGGTGAGAGTTCCAGCATTCTGGGATCGATACTCTATGATATACCACTTATATCCGTTAAAGGTCACCTGCTTGCCGGCCAGTTCTTCATCGCTGTCGGTTTTTGAGGGAATAAGGTGAGTGTAGGTATCCGTTGCCGCTCTCGCACTGCACACATACCCCAGCATCATCACTGCCCACAGCAGGAATCCCAAAAGCAGTTTCCCATATCGTTTCATCTCTTCTTCCCTCCCTTTCGTTATAAAAATTCAAGACTCGCTCACCATATATATCTGTATTGATGATCTCTGCCTCCCTATTGGTCTCTGTGAAAAAGATCATTTATAGAAATAATACCACATTTTTTCAGTAATGTCATTTTACCACCGGTTGATTTTTGATTGATTTTTGTTGTTTTTAATACATTTACATGGAAAAAAAAATAGGGTATACTACATAGGAAACCGCTCTTATTTCCTGTGATACAGACCCCTCCGGGGTGATGCAGGCCGTCCTAAAGCCATCTTTTGACAAAGGAGAACATTCCATGGGAAGAAATCTCGAAGCATTTATTATGGAGAATTTCAAAAAGGCGCTGGACTATCATAGAATTCAGGTATTTTATCAACCGGTCATCCGTACCTCTTCGAGACAGATCTGCAGCTTTGAGGCACTGGCCCGCTGGATCGATCCTGAACTTGGCACTATCTACCCGGATGAATTTATACCCGTGCTGGAGAGGAAAGGGATCATCCATGTGCTGGATACGGCCATCCTCAGGCAGGTTTGCGAGCGGCTCAGGGCTTCCATACTCAAGGGAGAAACACCGATTCCGATATCTGTGAATCTTTCACGGCTCGATTTTATTCTCTATGACATCTTTACGGCTGTGGATGATATTGTCAGCGAATATCAGATTCCCCATGATTTCGTATATTTTGAGATCACAGAAAGTGTCATGGCAGAACAGAAAGATCTCATGATGGGAATCGTGAACCGGTTCCGCCATGCGGGGTATCAGATATGGATGGATGATTTTGGCAGCGCCTACTCATCTTTGAACGTTCTTAAGGAGTTTACCTTTGATGAACTGAAGCTGGATATGAGTTTTCTGCGGCCCTTTATTCTGAGGTCAAAACGCATCGTGAACTCCGTTGTGAGGATGGCAAAGGTTATTGACATCCACACTCTGGCAGAGGGGGTGGAGACAGAGGAACAGTTTGTCTATCTGCGTGATATCGGCTGCGAAAAAGTCCAGGGCTACTATTTCGGGAAGCCTATGCCCTATGATAAAGCCATCGAGAATCTGAAAACCCGGGGGATCCGGATCGAACCTCCGCAGGACCGGCAGTATTACGATGAAATCGGGAAGATCGATTATCTGAGTGCCGTCCCCTTCATGAAACGGGATGAATACAACTCGATTGACACAGCCAGACAGCTCAACAGTATCCCGCTTGCAGTGGCTGAATTCTCTGCAGATACTTTCAAGGTGCTTTTTTTCAATACAGCCTTTGAAGAGACTGCTCACAGCGCAGGCATGTTTACAAGAGTTTTTACCCAGGAGATGCTTTGCCAGCCCCAGCCCTATCACATGCTCACACGGAACATCGTCAATCTGATGGATTCTGTCAAGGTTAACGGGGACGGCAGGATGTTCTTTACGATCAACGACCAGTATTTTGAGATCAGAGCGCGCCGCATGACTCAGACGGAGAATAAATATTGTGTTCTCGCCTCCATTACCAATCTTTCAAAGGATACGCAGACAGAGAAGAGGGCGTATCTGGATGACTCTGTCCGGCAGATCTATGCTCTGTATGAGCGCATCACACTTATTAATTTAAAGGAGGACAGTATCAGGCCTCTCTACACAGAAACCAGAGAAGATCTGCTGTCCACCCGGCAGGGCATCAAAGAGCTCATCGGGGAATATGCCGAGAGATATATATTTCCTGAAGACAGAAATCAGTTTATCCGTCTCTTTGATCCTGAATCTATGCCTGTACTCATAAGAGAGAGCGGGCATATAAGCATCTCTGAGTTCTTCCGCTCAAACATCCGCCATGGTCAATATGCCTGGAAAGAGTATACCCTGCTCAAGATTGATGATGAGAGTTATTTCATACTCATCAGGAACATCCATGAACTGATGAAAGAATTCCTTTCCAGAAATGCGGAAAAGATTCACAGGGATGGACCCTATGCGCCGGACCAGCTGTGGAATAATATAGTCCATTCAGAACTGTTCCGTCTTTTCTGGAAGGATCGTGACCGCAGATTTCTCGGAGCCAGCCAGGGTTTCCTGGACTATTACGGTTTTTCATCTGTGGATGAGATCATCGGAAAGAATGATGAAGAAATGGGCTGGCACTTGCATCCGGACCTCTATATGAACGATGAATACAGAGTCATTCATGAGGGTGCCACTGTCAGGAGTATTCCCGGCCACTGTGTGAGTCAGGGTGAAAACAGATCGATCTTCGCCAGTAAGACCCCTCTTTATGATGCCAACGGCGAGATTACGGGACTGCTTGGCTTTTTTTTCGACAAAGAATCACTGGATCCCGACAGTCAGCAGGAAAGAGAAAGCTCGCGCCTCGATCATCTTACCGGACTGCTCAATTCCCGCGGAATCGCAGAGGAGGCGGAAGCTTTCCAGGATGAGTATTATCTGCGGGGCACGGATTTTGTCCGCATCCACATCGAAATCAACGATTTCAGCACACTGAACGAACAATATGGCTTTGATTTTGGTGATAAGGTTCTGGGGGCATTTGGACATGCACTCAACGAGGGATTTGGCATCCGAGGTGTCATAGGCCGCTATGCAGGGCGGAATTTCACTGTGCTGCAGCAGGTTGAGAACAGAGAAGAAGCTCATAAGCTCCGCAGAAAGATCAAAGCCATCGGCAACTCTATCCGGGAGATTGAGGGAAAGCCGGTCACATTATATCTTTCCGTAGGCTTTGCTCTCTTTTCTGAATACCTTAACATAGAGGACCAGAACAAAAATGCCGAAATGCGTCTCCACGCGGATTATGATCAGAATATTTCAGCAGAGAGCCGAATCGATCATGCGCTGGAGATATTCCACATGTTCGACGACCTTCCGGTACCATATGCTGTGTTTCATGTGACATATGCAAAGAAAAGCGGGCGTTACAATGCAGTGTTCTTTTATGTCAACCATAAGTCCGAAGAATTCTTCGGACATACGGCGAAAGAACTCCTGGGCCGTACAGTCCGGGAAGTCTTCCCTTATCTTGAAGATGACTGGTATCATGATGTAAAGAGTGCAGCCCTGGACGGAATCATTGTTGAAGGTGAATTTGACAATCCTCTGAACGGAAAACATTTCCACTTTACAGCACGCCAGATCATTTATCCCGGCTACTGCGCTATCACCAGTGTTGAGACTGGCAGGTTTTATATCAGAAACTGATATTTGTTCATTGAGAGTCCTCCTTGATTTGTGTTAAAATAAAAATGCTAATGACAACACTACCTATTTAGAAGGAGGAAAGAGATATGAAAAAGAGAATCAAATTGTTGTCTGCACTTATAGTAATGAGCCTGCTTTTAGGGGTCGCAGCTGTTCCTTCCCATGCGGTATCCCCCGATTCGCTGAAATTCGGAAATATCAAGTGGGACCTGAAGAATAAAAAGGCCAGGAAGTACAAAACACAGCTCATATTCATAAACAGTAAAGGCAAGGTCGCCAGTCATTATAAAACGGGAAAGGTTACCATAAAGAACTTTAAAAGCAAAAATTCCGGCAGCAACAAAGTCGTCACTTTTACTGTTGCCTATAATCTGCCGTCAAGCTTCAGTAAAAAAGATATTGATGGATATGTGAAAGCTGAGGCAAGAGGACTCGGCATCGGAGATTATTTTTATGTCACCATAGCTGATTATCAAACCGGTTTAAGCCTTGAAAGCAATACTGATCCTGCCGTCAAAGTCAAGATAAGCAAATTGAAGAGATCAGGGCTTAAGAAGTTTAAAGGGACAAAGGGAAGATGGTACAAATTCTATACAAAGGCCAGCAGAAAAGTCTCCGTCACATACCCCAGGACGAATAAAAACCTCTGCATACTGGCAGGAGGTTATCCAAACGCCGTTTCGGATGATAAGGAATTTGGTCCTGAAGCATTCTATGATGGACAGATACCATTTAACAAATCTTCCATATACTCCAAAAAGATCAAAAACACCAGCCACGGCATGCGGCTGAAATAATAAGAACAGGGAGCATATCAAAGGCAGGGGCTGCCGGTGGGTGTCCTCGGCTTCCGTTGTTCCTCGAAAAAAAGGCTAATTCATTTAGCCTTTTTTTCATGCGGTACAAAGTCAGCCTCAGGCATCCACCGGC
>CADBNQ010000185.1 GCA_902796045.1 uncultured Lachnospiraceae bacterium
CGGCCGTATTCTCACTGTGGTATTGTCAATATATTCCACTATTGTCATTGCGATTGTCACAGCTGTCATTACCAGCTTCTTTTTGGAACTGGCAAGATTGAAGGCAGATGACAGCGCAAAACAGTTTCTCGATGACCTGGAACACCTTTCAGAGCTCTCCAAAGAGGAGCTGGATGATCTGTCAGCCAGGCTGAAGCGTTTCCGCCTGAAAGGTGAAAAGGACCTGGGCAGGAAAGCAAAGAAAAGAGGGGGAAGCATTTAGCTTCCCCCATAATCTCTTTTGTGTTTTCCTCTTATTTCACCGCTTTACTCAGGGTATATGCGCCGTAATATACTACATTATCCTTATCTACGACAGGTCTGATCCGGACGTAATATTTCTTCCCCTTTTTCAGATTCCTGATCGTGCAGGATCTTTTTGCAGCTTTTATATCGACAATCTGCGCATTCTTCATGTTCTTTGCCGTGGCATATTGTACCTGATAGCGTGTTGCGTTTTTATCTTTTTTCCACGACAGCTTCATGGTCCTGGCCTTTTTCTTTCTCTTGATTTTCAGTCCCTTTATGACACTGATATATCTTCGTGATACGGCCGAGTCTCCACTGTAGATGTAGCCGTCTCCGGATTCTGCCGCCGCTCTGACCTTAAACTCATAGAATCCCTGTTTCCTTAAGCCTTTCATCACATAGCTTCTGCTGCCGTTTGACCAGGCGTTCTTCCAGCTGATCTCACCGGCCTTCCTGCTTGCGACCCTGTAATCATCCGCGCCATTTACAGCGGCCCATTTCAGAACCACCTTTCTCTTGGAGGCTGTCACCGTGCTGGTCAGTCCCGGTGTGCCCGGCCTTGTTCCCTTCATCCAGCGGGCGTGGATGGTCAGATCCTCTGTCACGGTATCCGCTGAGAAATCCCATGCCTTTTCACATGCCGCGTCATGGAACCAGCCGCAAAACTCATAGCCCGGCCTCGTCGGGTCAGCAGGCCGTTTTACTGTGCTGCCCTCCTGGACGCTCACGTCCTCTATCCTGTTTCCTCCCACAGTGTCGAAGCTGACCACACAGCCCTTATATTTTTTAAAAGAAAGAGCTCCGTCCCTGACAGTGACCAGGGTGGCAGTGTGATGGTCTCTAAGATAGCCTGCAGTGATGTAGGTATAGTAAATGACCGAATCTGCACTCTCATTTCTGGATAAGCCCTGGACCTTCAGCTTTGCACCGGGGCTGAGATTATACTCTGTCTCTTCCACTGTATGATTGTGGCCATGTAAATAAGCGACCGGCCTTTTGATCACGGTTCCGTTCTCCGCGCCGGTTGCAGCATAGTTGAGAGCATGGTGCCAGCAGGAAGCAGCCAGGTTATCCCCCCTGAGCCCATGGATGGGAACATGACCGATTACGATCAGCGGGACATCAGGATGCTCATCTGCAAATGCTTTAAATGCCTGGGCAGATTTCATCCCTCCGGCCTGCAGGGAAGCCCCTTTCTCATTCGGCTTCATCATATCATAGTAGGACACCCCATATACATAAAATGCCGGTTTGCTGCCGTCATAGCCTGTGTAGATCAGGCCGGACCGGCCCTGAGATATCTCCGAAGTATCACTTCCAGTCGGTGATGGGAGCTTAGAGCGGTCAACCGTTTTCATGATCCCTGCATCATCTGTTGCGTTGGCATCATGGCTTCCATAGACGATGGACACCTTTGAGGCGTCAAGGCCGGGAAATACGCTCTTCACCTCGGCCAGTATCGTAGATGTACTGTAAGCCTGCTGCTTACGGGCTGGTCCTCCTGGAGACCCTCCCCTTTCTGAAGGCCCTCCGGGAGCCTGGCCGGAAGATTCGTCATAATTGACCATGTCGCCGTTCAGGCAGACATATTCAACCGTATCCGGCATTCCTCCCATCGCTATGCTGATGGCTTTTGTGTCAGCATGCCGGTCAGAAGCTACTGCGATGTGGTGAATACTCCCTGCCGCGAAGACATCCTGTCCTGATGCCATGCCCATACACAGCGTGAACAGAACAGCTGCAGCCATAATGATATGGCTGATCCGTCTTTCTCTCATAGTAATATCTCCTTTGATACTCATTGTAATGCCATAATGATTAACATGTGAGTATTATATCATTTCAGGAGTTACCATGTCAAAAGCCTTGTCTCAGAAACCATTCTCACTGATTTCCTTCATGTTCAGGGCGATGATGTCCAGACACTGGTACATATTGTCCCGCATCTCATCATCCATCCCCCGGCCTGCTGCCTCCAGAACCTGACCGGCCCGGTCTTTTAACTGTCGGGCTACCTCCCTTCCTGTTTCCGTGAGCCGGATCGGCGCACGGTAGCGGCTTGGGCCATAAGGCTCTGCGATACCCTTTTTCTGAAAAGAAGACACTGCTCTGGAAACATCTGCCTTATCCCTCTTGCAGAGCTCCGCCAGTCTGGCCGATGTGATCTGTTCAGGGTGGTTATACAGGGTGATCAGGTAAAGTGCATAAGCCCCTTTCAGCTCATGCTTTTTCATCTCCTCCGCGGCAATCCTGTTCCAGTAATGGGATATATTAAACAATGCCATAGAAAAGTGTTCGAATCTGTCAGTCATTTCCGCCTCTTTTCTTCATGTTTATATTATCGTTTTACAAAGAATGCGACGACGACCGCGCCGGGTCCTGCATGGGTCCCTATGATGCTGCCCATCTGTGTCTGTTCAAGCTTACTCGTCTTTCCTTCCCAGATCCTCCTGCTGCTCTCCACATATTCCTGCAGCAGCGCGTCACTCAGTCCACTGTAACCCAGCAGGACAGGCCTGGAAAAATCGACTCCTTCCTGCTCGATCTTCTCAGTCAGGATATTATTGGCTTTTTTTGTCCCCCTGGCCTTGCCCAGAAGGACGATCTGACCATTTTCAAGAGTGAGGACCGGCCTGATATTCAGCACACCTGCCGCAAGAGCGGCTGTCCTGGAGATCCTGCCTCCCTTCTTGAGGTATTCCAGAGTCTCAAGCCTGACAATAACCCGGATATCCTTACTGACCTCATCAAGATGAGCCGCCAGGTCTTCCGCCTGCATCCCCTGATCGACACAACGGACGGCGTACTCGACCAGAACGCCGGCTCCCACCGAAGCATTATGGCTGTCGACCACGTGGATCCCCGGATAGTCTTCAGCTGCCAGACAGGCATTCTGCCAGGTACCGGACAGTTCAGAAGCCACCGTGATAACCACAGCTGTGTCTCCGGCCCTGCTCACCTCTTCAAAAACCCTCTCATAATCCAAAGGAGGAATCTGACTCGTCCTGGGAAGTACATCACTGCTTTC
>CADBNQ010000186.1 GCA_902796045.1 uncultured Lachnospiraceae bacterium
TCAAGGTCTACAGCTGCATTGTCTTCAAGAACTCCCCACTCATCCTCCGTATAATACTCGATGCGGATGATATTCTCGTCTGAATATTCCATTTTCGTAAGCGTTGCCGTCTTAGGTGTGGATGCCTTGGGTAATATCTCCTGCCCGCCAAAAAGTAACGTGTTCAGGAAAGATGACTTTCCGGCTTTTACCTGACCGACTACTCCGATATTCAGTTTCCGCTCCTCCCGAAAGAAATCAGCCGTCTTCAAATTAAAGTTATCAACGAGCTTGTGAAGACCGGCAATATCCTCCGGCTTCGCCTTGTCAGACAGATTACCGATTATCTGCTCCACTCCATCTGTGAACGCCTGAAATGAAGCATCATTCTGTTCAAATATTGCCATCTTAACCCTCCTTATTTGTTGCCGCTTTTAAGCCATGCGGTAAAATCGTTATAATCGTCGAAATATGAAACAACATATACTTCAACATACTCATCCATTTTATCCGACACCTGACCTTTTTTCTTTTCATCGGCAAAAAATACTATGCCGTCACAAGGCGCCTTGATTTCTTTGGGAATCTCCACAATACTGCTGGTCGCAGTCCTTATAGCCCTAAATAATACAGGACTATAATATGTATCATCCGTGCTTTGCGATTGTTCAGTTTTCTTTAGTTCTTTTTCTGTATAGGAACAGATAACATCGCCCTTTCTCACGATACACCCAGCTTGGAATCTTTCTTTTATTGTACAAGGAGATGTTTCTTCATAGTTTTTCTTATCTACATTCGTTCCAGTAGCAAGAAATACAGGCACAACTATCCGATCATAAGAAGCATCATTCTTGGTAAATTTCTTAATGCATAAGGATGCGCAATGATGTCTGTTTCTAACAATCCATTCATGTGGGATATAATCCCAAAAACTCCCCATCCATCTATTCTTTTAAGGTACTGGCAAATCCAGCAATAAATCCGTGTTCTCTGAAAGTTTGCATTTTGCAACCTGTGCTATGAACCTAATTTCTTCCTTATCGCAGTTCATCAGCTTCGCAACATCAGATATAATGGTAAATGTTTCAGGGCTGGCACTCTCTGTTAAACTCGCCAGAACAAACGCCTCAACTAGGAATGTATAAGCGTACTCCTGCATCTCAACACAAAATTTATCAATCCCTGTATTTTCAAAAGCAAGACCGTTTTTATAAATATCCTCTGCTGACCAATTCAACCCGCAACCCACAGACATCCTTGTAAGATACAGAAGTCTCGCATATATATCTTTTTCCGAGGACAACAGAATATAGGACAGCCCACTGAAAAACTGTTTCCTTACGTCATCAGATGTATTTCCAATAGTTTCATTCCGAAGCGGATGTTTCGATGCCAATCTTGTAATAGCCTCATAGTCCGTCTTTTTCTCCTCATCCGTCTTCGGCTTCATCTTCTCAATCTCGTTATGAAGCACAGCCAGATGATCCTCTATGCCACGAAGTTCGACCTGCAAATCCGTGAGATTCAAATCACTACCTCCTGTTTTCCTTTACCCAAGCCTTTATAGAATCCTTATCATCCGCCTGGTGGGATATAACCCCATAGTTGGTATTATTATCCCGAAAGGTGTAAATCGTTCCATTCCTCGGTGCTTTTATTTCATTCTCTGAATTTCGATATGAATAACCACCACGACTGTTATATACAAACAGCACATCACCTTTTCTGACTTTTTCGCCTTGCTTTATCTTCCATTTGTACGAGCGAATATCTGCATCCTTAACTTCGACAACCACTCGTCTCAATTTTCTGTTTGCTTCAGAAATAACGGATGACGGGATATAATGCCTGAATCCTCCCAGTTTTCTCATAAAGTCATCAAAGTCTATGTTATCGCTTACTGCTATACTCTGTTCAAGAATCACCTTTGCAATAGCAGAAAGTATGGACATTTGCTCATGTTCCATCCCAAACGCCGCACAGATGTCCACAACATATGAAAGTATCTCTTTGTTCGCTGTGCCGGAGAAATTGCTCATAACCAAGGCATCGACCATAAAATTCTCTTTATACTTTGGAGTTAAGAGCCCCTCCAGCTCCAAAATCATCGGATATTCAAATCCCAGGCTGTCAGTATAAAGCGCCTCCAGATCCATGTCGATTCTTGATTGAACAACAAGCCACTGGGCAAATACAAGACGATTCAGATTGATACTGCTGTCTTCATCAATGCGAATGATATTCAGCAATAATTCAAGATACAGCTGGCATGCTCGTCCATCTTCCAGGCTGTCAATAGGATGTTTTCCGAAGGGAAGCTGCTTTGCCAATGCCTCTATCTCTTCATAATCCACATCCGATTTCTGACCGGCATTACGAAGGGCATCTATATCCGCATAAGCATTCCGTAAATCCATGCATAGATCATTGATGTTTGCTTCTATATTCCGTATGTCCTGCTGTATATCCAGTAATCCCTTCAATAATCATCACCTTAATCCTCCTCATTTTGTCAAGCGGTTTTTTGTTGAAAA
>CADBNQ010000187.1 GCA_902796045.1 uncultured Lachnospiraceae bacterium
ATAAGATGGACATCATGGGCGCAGATTTCTACGGTGCTGTAGAACAGATTAAGACAAGATTAGGAAAGAACGCGATTCCAATTCAGCTGCCGATCGGTAAAGAGGATGATTTCAAGGGACTCATCGACCTGATGGAGATGAAGGCCTACATCTATAATGATGAGAAGGGTCAGGATATCTCCGTTGTGGAGATACCGGAGGATATGGCAGAGAACGCCGAATTGTATCATACGGACATGGTAGAGAAGATCTGTGAAGCGGATGATGATCTGATGATGGCCTACCTTGAGGGTGAAGAACCAGCTGTTGAAGATCTCAAGGCAGTCCTTCGCCGCGGCACCTGTGATTGTACCATGGTACCTGTATGCTGCGGTACAGCCTACAGGAACAAAGGCGTGCAGAAGCTGCTCGATGCGATCATCGAATATCTGCCGGCTCCGACAGATGTAGAGGATATCAGGGGAACAGACCTTGATGGGAATGAAATCTCTGTGAAGTCCTCTGATGATGAGCCGTTTGCCGCCCTGGCATTCAAGATCATGACAGACCCCTTTGTGGGTAAACTGGCCCTCTTCCGTGTTTATTCCGGAACCATGGATGCCGGTTCCTATATCTACAATGCTACAAAAGGCAAGAAGGAGCGTGTGGGGCGTATCCTTCAGATGCATGCCAATAAAAGGACCGAGCTGGACAAAGTCTATGCCGGTGATATTGCCGCTGCAGTAGGTTTTAAGTTTACTGCCACCGGAGATACCATCTGTGATGAGGACCATCCTGTGATCCTCGAATCCATGGAGTTCCCAGAGCCGGTAATTGAACTGGCCATCGAGCCCAAGACCAAGGCCGGTCAGGGGAAGATGGGTGAGGCTCTGGCCAAGCTTGCAGAAGAAGACCCCACATTTAAGGCACATACTAATCCTGACACAGGCCAGACGATCATCGCCGGTATGGGAGAGCTCCATCTGGAGATCATCGTGGACAGGCTGCTCAGGGAGTTTAAGGTTGAGGCAAATGTCGGCGCACCGCAGGTGGCCTACAAGGAATCCTTTACCAAGGCAGTCGAGGTCGATTCCAAATATGCCAAGCAGTCCGGCGGACGTGGACAGTATGGACACTGTAAGGTACGCTTTGAGCCCATGGATGCCAATGCAGAAGAAACCTTCAAGTTTGATTCTGAGGTTGTGGGCGGAGCGATTCCAAAGGAATACATTCCTGCTGTCGGAGCCGGCATAGAGGATGCTGCCCGGGCCGGTATCCTGGGTGGGTTCCCGGTAGTCGGTATTCATGCAACAGTATATGACGGATCCTATCATGAGGTCGACTCATCCGAGATGGCGTTCAAGGTCGCAGGTTCCCTGGCATTTAAAGATGCCATGAGAAAAGCCGAACCAGTTCTTCTTGAGCCCATCATGAAGGTGGACGTGACCATGCCTGAAGAGTATATGGGCGATGTGATCGGCGATATCAACGGCCGCCGCGGCCGGATCGAGGGGATGGACGACGTGGGCGGAGGACGTGTTGTGCACGGATATGTTCCCCTTTCCGAGATGTTCGGCTACTCCACGGACTTAAGGTCCAGGACCCAGGGCCGGGGAAATTATTCCATGTTCTTTGATCACTATGAGAGAGTGCCGAAGAATGTTCAGGACAAGGTCCTCGGAGATCACGATCAGTAAGGCTTTTTCGTGCATTGTCCACAAAAATATAAACATCTGATTTATAATTATTATTATTTTGCAGATGAATTTTTTCTTGCAAATCAAACCAAAATGAAATATAATAGCTAAAGGTGTGACTCCAGAGGGTCACGGCTTGGCTATGACCGTTAATTTCGCTCGGTCAATCAGGTGCCGAGCGGAGTATAACCATATTTATTTAGTCAGCCACAGGGCATATTTTAAGGAGGAAATTCAAATGGCTAAAGCTAAGTTTGAGAGAACCAAACCACATTGTAATATCGGAACCATCGGACACGTTGACCATGGTAAGACAACTTTAACAGCAGCAATCACAAAGACTCTTCATGAGAGATATGGACTTGGTGAGTTCGTTGCATTCGATAACATTGATAAAGCTCCCGAAGAGAGAGAGCGTGGAATCACTATCTCTACTGCACACGTTGAGTATGAGACACAGAAGAGACACTATGCACACGTTGACTGCCCAGGCCATGCCGATTATGTAAAGAACATGATCACTGGTGCTGCTCAGATGGACGGCGCTATCCTCGTAGTTGCTGCTACAGACGGTGTTATGGCTCAGACAAAGGAGCACATCCTTCTTTCCCGTCAGGTAGGCGTTCCCTACATCGTTGTATTCATGAACAAGTGTGACATGGTTGACGATGAGGAGCTTCTTGAGTTAGTAGATATGGAGATTCGTGAGCTCTTAAA
>CADBNQ010000188.1 GCA_902796045.1 uncultured Lachnospiraceae bacterium
GAGGCAGAATCCCTGCAGGGGATGCCGCCGACCTATGTGGAAACGGCGGAATTTGACTGCCTGCACGATGATGGTATCCTCTATGCCGACCGTTTATCCAAAGAAAATTGCAAAGTGGTCCTGAACGAGACAAAGGGGACCGTCCATGCCTATGATATTGCAGAGAACAGTACTGTTTTGAAAGATTCCATGGAGAAGAGGATAGCCTTTATCAATTCGCTGATCACGATGGATTCGTAATGGATAAAACCTTGACCATGGATGGTTCAGCAAGTATAATAAATAGTGGATATTAAGGGAGGTGAGCGCATGGACCGCAGCTATCATCAGGTATATGATTGTGACAGACTTTTCTATTACTTCTTCGCGGAGGAGGAGAGCTGCAGCCTGGTTCTGCGCCTTGCCCTGGTGAACAGGATCGACAGAAAGATTCTTAAGAGTGCCCTGATCAGGACACTGGACCGCTTCCCGAATTTCCGGCAGACGCCCGTCCTCGATCAGAAGGGCTACCTCCATACCAGGGATAATGATAAGGAACCGGAGATCTATGCCTATGATCCTGATCTGGTCAATCTGGGCACAGGTGCCTGCAACGGATACCTTTTCCGTGTGATGACAGAGGGAAACAGGCTCTGGATATCCGTCTTTCACGGTGTGTGTGACGGAAGAGGATATATGTTGTTTATCCGGACCCTTCTCTACTGGTATTATACACTGGCAGGATATCCTATCAGGGAGAACGGGGATAAGATTCTCACTGATGCCGTACCTGTGGATCCTTCCGAGATGGCAGATCCGTTTGAGAGCATTCCTGATGTGACGCCTGGCGTCAATCCTTTAAAGCCCGACCAGGGAGGGGATTTCTTCCATATTCCTGACAGGGTGAAAGGTTCTGATCCTTTGCGCAGTGACGGGATCTTCCGCTATGTTCTGGATGCAAAGAGACTGGTCGCCCTTGCCCATGAGGCGGGGACGACAGTAGATAACTATTTTCATCTGCTTACAGCCAGGACGATCCATGAGAGTTATGATACTGGGGATCAGCTGATCGCCGGCATGGGCGCCGTGGATCTGCGCCCATATTATGACAGCAGGTACCTGCAGAACATGAGAGAACTGTTCTGGGTTTATTATACCGGTCAGCTTCTATCGCATACGGACCGGGAGGTTGCGGAATTCATCAGCCGTGAGTTTAAGGCACCGCAGCTTTGCAAGGAAAACTATGACAGAGTCCAGGCAGCCAGCAAGGCATCCATAAAAGAGATGCTGGGATTTCCTCTGAGTCTGAAGGAGGGAAGAAGTCTGTTAAGACAGCATTTCGGCGCTGCACCGGAGATGGATGTCACTTACTTTACCACCAATCTGGGACGGTTTGATCTGGGTGAAGATCTGGACCGCTTTGTGGTCCGGGCAGATATCTATGGACCGGATATTTTCCGGTGTCCATGCATGCTACTCCTGACACAGGGGGATGAAACCACGGTCAATCTTTCCCAGCGCAGTATGAGCAGATATTTCCCGCTCAGACTTAAGGAGGCTTTTCAGGAGAAAGGACTTCTCAACAGTGCTGAAATGGGCTGTATGCACCAGAGCGATCGTCTGTGTATCGATCAGCTTGCTGTTGAATTGTAGAATGATGCAGGCCTGTATATTTAAAGAGTTCAAAACACTTGTTCCAATGGGTTTTGGGCTCTTCTTTTTTACGGTCTGCAAAGAGATACCGGGAGGAGTCAGAGTACGATGAAACAGAAGAGTAACGTATTATATGAGGTGATGCTGGCAGCAGTGATCATTGCTTTTATACTAATGACACAGCTGATCGGTACTACATCAGTTTTTAATAAATCGGAAGGTGTGGATGAGGAAGGCTGTCCTGTGACATCCACCACTTTTAAAGACCTGGAAGCGCCCGGCACAGTCTTTGGCATCATAACCATAAAAGAGTGGGAGGATATGATTCACAGCCGGTTTCCTGACGCTGAGATCAGGCATTACAATTCCATGCCGAATCTCTATGCCGGTCTGGATGCGGGTGAAGTCGATGCAGCGATTGGATTCATAGACGAAAGAAAGACGCTTGCAGGCACCCATCCGGATCTTGCCTATATAGATAAGCCTTTTGTATCTGAGGACTTTGGATTTGGCGTCCAGAAGACCGAGAGAGGAAAGGCTTTATGCAGGGAACTCAATCAGTACCTGGCAGAGTTGAAGAAAAGCGGTGACTATGACAAGCTGCGTGCCAGGTGGGAGGATCCTGACAGGAAAGAGGATCAGGGCAGGAAATATACCTTTACAGGGGAGAAGGGGAAAGTCAGGATCGCGACCAGCGGCATGTGGACACCTATGACCTTTTACAGCGGAGAGAACCTTACCGGTGAGTTCATAGAGATCATCGATGGTTTCTGCGCGGCATATGGCTATATTCCAGAGTATGATGTTGTCGTCTTTTCAGCTTCACTGACCGGCCTGGCTTCCCATACATATGATATTGTTGCGGATTCTGTCACAAGCTCAGAAGAGAGGCTTGAGAATATGTACATCACAGACCCCCTGATGAAGGATGATTATTATCTGGTCGTCAGGAGAGGGTCAGGATTGTCTAAAGTTCCGAAAGCCTCTGTATTTATCAGCAATATCAAGGACAGCTTCAGACGGAACTTCATCACGGAGGACCGATACAAGATCATGCTGACAGGACTGGTCACAACAGTCCTGCTGTCATTGACCGCCGGCATCGCCGGTACATTGCTGGGAGTGGTCATATGTTTTCTTCGGATGCGTGAGAATCCTTTCGAAAGGGCATTCGCGAGCCTTTACATCCGTTTGTTCAGGGCCCTGCCTGTGGTCGTTCTGCTGCTTGTCCTGAACTATATAGTATTCAAAAACAGCGGACTGTCACCCTTCCAGATCTGCGCGATCACCTTTTCCATAGAGTTTTCTGCCTACTGTGCTGAGGTCTTCCGCAGTGGCATCAATGCGGTCCCCTCGGGCCAGCAGAGAGCTGCCCAGGCTCTTGGATTTGGGAGAATTCAGGCTTTTCAAAAGGTGATATGGCCTCAGGCCATGGTCCATATTCTTCCTGTATACTCCGGGCAGTTTATCTCTACGGTCAAGCTGACTTCTGTGGCCGGTTATATCTCAGTAGTGGATCTGACAAAGGCTTCGGACCTCATACGCGCAAGGACCTATGAAGCCTTTTTCCCTCTGTTTGTCACATCCATCATATATATTTTCCTCTGTTATATTCTGGTGACCCTGCTGCGGATTCTTGAGAAGAAAATCAATCCGGGAGAGCGGAAGGTTCCGGAGAATATCCGGAAGATCATAGAGGGCTTTGATCCCGATCGGAGGCATGAAAAGATCTGCGATGACTCTGAAAAAAGACCGGAGCTAAAGGATCAGGCTGGAGAGACCACAGCACCCCTTATCAGAATACAGCATCTGAAAAAGAGCTTTGGAGATGTTACGCCCATCACAGATGTAAACTGTGATATCAGCAGAGGAGACGTCATCTCTGTCATCGGGCCATCCGGTACAGGGAAGAGTACCCTGCTGAGTCTGATTAATCACCTGGAAGAGGCCGACAGCGGAAGTATCCTTTTTGAAGGACAGGATACACGGGCTAAAGGCTATAACCTGAATCAGCTGAGACAGCAGGTCGGGATGGTCTTCCAGTCCTTTAACCTTTTTGCGCATCTTACGGTGATCGAGAACCTTATGCTTGGCCAGACAGATATTCTGAAGAGAAGCCCTGAGAATGCCTGTGAAAGAAGCATGGAGCTTCTGCAGATGGTTGGCCTGACAGACAAGGCCTTAAGCCTTCCCTCAGAACTTTCAGGAGGGCAGCAGCAGAGAGTTGCCATCATCCGTACCGTTGCCATGGATCCTAAGATTATCCTTTTTGATGAGCCTACCTCAGCCCTGGACCCGACTATGGTGGGAGAGGTGCTGGCCGTGATACACCAGCTGGCAAAGGAAGGCATGTCCATGCTGATCGTGACTCATGAGATGCAGTTTGCCAGAAATGTTTCTAACAGAGTCTTTTTTATGGACGAGGGTGTGATCTATGAAGAAGGGACACCCGAGGAGATGTTTGATGCGCCGCGCAGGGATAAAACCCGCCAGTTTATCAGACGCCTGAAGGTCCTGGATCTGAAGGTCCAGAAGATGGGATTTAACCCGGCCGGCATGATCAGACAGATTGAACAATTCGGCTTTCGTCATGTGATCAGCAGACGGCTTATGATCAAAATGATGATTGTGGCTGAGGAGCTGTGTATGCAGCTCATCCTGCCCCGTTTGAGGGAACAGGATGAGATCCTGCTGACTTATGAGTTCAGCGAGGAGAATGACGGAAGTATCGCCTTTAAGGTCAGTTATCCGGGAGAGAATGATAATCCGCTTGAGGACGCTGATCCGATCTCGGCAGCCATGGTCCGGGGTGCCTGTCCGCAGCCGTCCTGGCAATGTGAGGACGGAACCTGTATGATGACCGGGGTACTGGCCTGATGCGGTACTGGTCGGAAATTAAAGGCCGGGGAGAGTGAGGATATGATAAAACTAATGCATTTGGGAGATTTGCATCTGGGCAAATCATTGAGTGATTTTGATCTGATCAGTGACCAGCAGTATATACTTGATCAGATCCTTGTCATTGCGGAAAGAGAATCAGTGGATGGCGTCCTGATCGCCGGGGATGTATACGACAAATCTGTGCCCAGTGAGGCCGCGACCAGGCTGCTGGACTACTTTTTGAATGAGCTGGCAGAAAGGAAGATCAGGGTTTATATGATCAGCGGCAACCATGATTCAGAAGACCGCCTGAATTATGGCAGCAGCCTGTTTGCATCGAACCAGATCTTTATATCGGCCGTCTTTGACGGAACGATGCACAGGGAGAGTATTGTCAGCGGGGATACCGTGGCAGATATCTACATGCTTCCCTTTGTCAAAGCCTCTCAGGTAAAGCATTTCTTTCCCGAGGAGGAGATCAGAACCTATGATGATGCCGTCAGGACGATCATTAAGAACACCCCTGTTGACAAAAATCACAGAAACATCCTGGTCGCCCACCAGTTTGTTGCGGGAAAGGGAGCAGATCCAGCTGTTGCCGGGTCAGAAAACATCGGAACACAAAGCGTAGGAACGGTCGAGAAGATCGGATATGACTGTTTTGATGATTTTGATTATGTCGCTTTGGGCCATATTCACTCACCCCAGCGGGTGGGGAGAGAGGAGATCCGCTATGCCGGGTCTCCGCTGAAATACTCATTGAGTGAAGCAAATAATGAGAAGACAGTTCCGATTATCTCTATATCTTCGGGAGAGAAGATCAGGATTGAGACCATCCCATTAAAGCCGCTCAGAGATTTAAGGCATATCAGGGGAAAGATGAAAGACCTGCTGGCTGAAGATGATGCCGGGGCAGCGGAGGATTTTATCTATGTGACCCTGACGGATGAGGAACTGATCGATGATGCCATGGGAAAGATCCGGCAGGTCTACCCTAATACCCTGCGGATCGATTATGATAATTCCTACACTAGAGAGGTAGAGCAGATAGATATCAGCAGGATTGCGCAGCAGAAATCTTTTTCCGACCTGATCGGAGATTTCTACCGGATGATTTACGGCTGCGAGATCTCTGAAGAGGAGATGGCTGTAATGCGGTCGGCGGCCAGAGAGGCAGGTGTGATCAATGAAACCGATTAAGCTGACGATCAGTGCCATAGGCCCCTATGCGGGGAGAGTACAGGACATAGAGTTTGACACATTTGAAGAGAAGGGCCTGTTTTTGATCTCGGGTGATACAGGGGCCGGGAAGACGACCATATTCGACGCCATATGCTTCGCCCTGTTCGGGACGACCAGCGGGTCATACAGGGACACAAAAAACCTGAGAAGCGAATATGCCCGTGATGAAGACAAGAGTTATGTCGATTTCTATTTCTCTCACCAGGGAAAAAACTACCATGTCTGGAGACAGCCTCCCTATCAGAGACGAAAGCTGAAAGGCTCCGGCATGAAGCTGGAAAATGAGAATGCCATCCTCTATGAGGACGATGAAAAACCGATTGAAGGACAAAAAAGGGTCAATGCTGCGGTCAGGGAACTTCTGCACATTGATGAAAAACAGTTTAAGCAGATTGTGATGATCGCCCAGGGGGAGTTCTGGGATCTGCTCAACGCAAAGACGGATCAGAGGACGGAGATCCTGCGGACAATCTTCCAGACCAGTCCCTATAAAAATATAGAGTATAAACTGAAGGACCGGATGGATGCCAGCGGCAGGATAAAGGATAAAGCGGAGGCCAGCATCAGCCAGCATTTTATGGAGGTATCTGCAGGCGGCGCTGAAGGGGACAGTGAGCTTGTCGGACTGCTGGAGGATCTTCAAAGAAAGGTCAGCGGGTCAGGCACGATCTGGAATCTGGAGGAGATCCTTGACCTTATAGAGCGGCTGCTGATTTCAGACAGAGAGGAACAGGTCAGAGTCAGAGCAGAGCTGGAGAAGGCTGAGACAGAGCTGAAGAAGAATAATGAGAGGCTTGCCCTGGCAAAGACCAACAACAGTTTTATTGAAAGAAAAGAAAAACTTGAGAAGGAAAAAGAAGGATTAGATCACAGGAAAAAGGAGATCGACAGTCTTATTATACTGCTGGAGAGGCAGAAGAAGGCAACCCACCATGTCAATCCATCCTATCTGGCCTGGGAGAAAAAGAAAGATGAGGTTTCTCTGGCCGGAAGACAGGTCGAAAAGACCCGGGAGGAACTGAAGGATGTCGAGGATGCTGCCAAAAAGGCAGGAGAGAAACTGGACCGTGTCAGGAAACTGGAGCCGGAGATCGAAGAATTAAAGAAACTGATCAGCAGAATTGATGAGGAAGAGGCTGGCTACCACCTGAAAGAAGAGACAGAAGAAAAACAAAAGAAACTGGCCAGGCTTCAAAAGGAATTAGCTGAAAAAGAGGCGGTTTTGGCGGAGTCTGAAAGAATCCTGAAGCACAAGATCACAGAACTGAACAAAACAGTGCAGGCATTAAAAGAGAAGCCGGAAGAGCTGAAAGAGGCCGGATATGAGAGCGAAAGACTGAAAGAACTGCTGGCTGATCTGGATAAGATCACGGATACAGAAGCGGCAGAGAGAACAAGCAGGAAGAAAGCACTTGAAGACAGACAGAACAGCTTTATTCAGGTCCGTAAACGTTATGAGGCGGCCAGAGGAAAGAGGGAAGAGGCGGAGCATATTCTCGAAGACAGCAGGGCAGGCATCCTGGCTGCAAAACTGGTCGAAGGGGAGAAGTGTCCGGTCTGCGGATCCCTGCATCATCCGGAGCCGGCCAGACTGAAAGAAAGCGCCATCACAGAAGAGGAGTATAAAAAGCTTCAGAAAAAAGAAGCCAGACTCCAGGAAGAAAAGAACCAGGCTCATACAAAGGCTGAGAAAGCAAAAACATCATTGGAGGAGCATGAAAGTCAGCTTAGGAATTTGATAGCGGACTGTCTGAAGAATCCTCTCCTTGAACAGGCACCAGAGGATGACTCCACTGAGGGACTGCTGAGAGCAGTCAGAGAAGCAGGGCAGACGATCAGAACGAGGGCAGAGGCAGCGAAGCAGAAGTGTCGGGCTCTTGATCAGGATGTAAAAACGCTGAAACAGTCTGAAAAAGAGCTCAAAAAAGCCCGGGAAGAAGAGACAGAGGAACTACTTGCAAAAAAACAGGCGGTCAGCGAACAAAGGCAAAATACAGATCTGGAGCTGTCGAAGGCCGGTGCAACATTAAATACACTGGGGACCTTAAGCTTTCCGGACTGGAAAACAGCCGCCAGTCAGAGAGAAGAGGCAAAAAAGAGGAGAGATCAGATAGCAGCTGACCTTTCCGATGCAGAGAAGAAAAAGAAAGAGGCGGACGAGAAGGTCACTGCTGTGAGGTCAAAGCTGAAAACCCTGCAGGATGGACGGGTGCAGCTTACAGAGGATGAAAAGGTTCTGATGAAAAAGTTGGAGAAAGAGGTTCTGGAAAAAGGATTCTCCGACGTCGATGACATGCGGCAGTATGTCGTGAGTGAAGACCACATCACTGCGGCAGATCAGCAGATCAATGATTATAAGCAGGCAGCCGCGGCCAATGAAAAACAGCTGGCAGAGGCCAGGAAGGATGCGGAAGGGAAAAAGATCATAGATATAGAAGCCCTGAAAGAGGTCTGTGAGGAACAGGACGAAGCAGTCGCCTCCATCAGAAAGACTTACAATGATAACGAGAACAGAATAAGCAGGAATCAGGAGAAGCAGAAAGCCATCCTTGCCAGGAAGAAAGAACTGGAGAGATCAGGGAAAGAAAATGCCATGTGCAGACGTCTCTACAATCTTGTCAAAGGGAATACCGGCAATGCGAAGATCACTCTGGAGCAGTATATACAGGCTGCCGGTTTCGACGGGATCATTGCCGCCGCAAACCGGAGGCTCCTTCCCATGAGCGACGGCCAGTTTGAACTGTACAGGCAGGAGGATTCCCTGAGCAGAAAGAGCAATCAGTTTCTGGATCTCAAGGTCCTGGACAGGTATACCAATCACAGGAGGCCTGTGGGCAGCCTGTCAGGAGGGGAAAGCTTTAAAGCTTCTCTGAGCCTGGCCCTGGGACTGTCTGATACAGTCTCCTCGAATCTGGGCGGGGTGCAGATGGACGCACTGTTTGTCGACGAAGGCTTCGGAACTCTGGACAGGAAATCCATAGACAATGCCATGGAGATCCTGGTCAATCTGACGGGGAGCAATAAACTGGTCGGCATCATCAGCCACAGAGAAGAGCTCATGGAGAATATCCCCCAGCAGATCAGGGTGCACAAAAGCAGGGACGGAAGTCAGATCACGGTTGAACGGAGGCTGTAGGTTTACTGCCGGACAGAAAAGAATATCCCAATAATCTGTTTATTTATGGTATAATAGTGTCAGCTTTGATGAAAACAAGCGGAAGTTATTCTATTACAATTTTCTGGTGAAGCATTCTGATTATTTAGGAGGTGACAGATTTGGATTACGGTTTGAAGGGAAAAAATGTTCTTGTGACTGGTAGTACAAAGGGGCTTGGTGAAGCAATCGTTCGGATCCTTGCGGAGGAAGGAGCCAATGTGATCGTTTCCGGACGGAGCGCGGATCTGGCAAAAAGCCTGGCAGCCCAGATTTCAAAGGAACAGGGTGTCAAGGCGGTGGGTATTCCTGCCGACCTCAGCAAAAAGGGCGCTGCCGAAAAGCTCTTTGAGGAGAGTCTGGAGGCTCTTGGGGGGCTGGATATCCTGGTGAACAATGCAGGCATCTGGCC
>CADBNQ010000189.1 GCA_902796045.1 uncultured Lachnospiraceae bacterium
CTTCGCTGGAACCTGTATTACTCCTTTGATATTTTAAAGGAGGTTGTACGCTACAGCATCATCGACTCCAGCTCCTATCTCTTCCTGGGTGCCTTTACCGGCGCGCTGAACGCTTTTGTCGGTAATCAGTTCGGGTCGGAGTACCTGATTTTGGTTTCTGCCATTGTCCTGTCCCGGGAGTTTCAATTGCTCTTCGACGGGATTGGCGTTGCAGTTGGCCCCATCTTCAGCGTTTACACCGGGGAAGAAAACCACAGCGGGCTGCGCTCTGCTTTCACCCTGGCGCGCAAAACGGCCATTGTAGAGGGAATAGCAGTCATGCTGGTTCTGCTGGCTGTTGCACCCCTTGTGCCCATGGTGCTGCATGTGGAGCAGGCAGAACTTGCACGCTGGATTGTGGCCGGTATCCGGCTGACTGCCCTGGGCACCACCTTAGTCAGCCTTTTATACCTGCTAACCTCTTACTATCTGGTCATCGGGCAGATTCTTCTGGGCGTGGTGGTCTGTGCACTGCGGGATGTGGTCCTGAGTGTCTGCCTCGCCGTAGGTTTGGGCAAGGTTCTTGGTGTATGGGGCTTTTTCATCGGCCTTGCTGTGGCACCCGTGTTTGCCTATGCCTTGCTGATGGTCTATCTTACAGGACGTTACGGCAGAAAGGACTGCCCAATGCTTTTCTCCAAGGTACCGGGATATGCGAACAGCTATCTTTTCAACTTTTCCACTGAACCGGAGGAGATTATCGCTGTACAAAGGCAGGTCGAAACGATTCTGAAGGAACACGACGTGGACAAGCGAATCGTCGGACAGACAATGCTGCTGATCGAGGAGGCCTATATGCTCATCCGAAAAATGAATGACAACAAGGCTGTACTCGCTGAATGCACTGTGAACCTGAAGCCTGAAGGCGTTCAAATTATATCGAAGGACGATGGCGTTTCCTTCGATATAGCCGATGAAGACATCAGTACCAGATCCCTGGGCGCCTATACCCTGGCGCGGTATCTGGAAAAGAAGGATTTCGACAACCGCCATCTGACCACCATGAGCCTCAACCGCAGCTCGTTTCTCATCAGGGGCAAGGACAAGAAGATTCTGTACAGCACGAACAACTGAACGTAAGGCGGCACTTCTTTTGGCACGGCGATTTATGAAGGAGATATTTCCCCTGGTATGGATTGGATTTAATAGTCCCCATACAATTGACTGCTAATGCTGCAGTATAAATGGAGATATATTTGACATACTGATCTTCATTCCCTATTGCCGTCCTCTATTTATTTGCTGTATATTTACGCGCAAATTTGTTGCATGTATTTCAAATCTGTGCTAAACTGAAGGCAAAGGAGGGATAAGCAATGCCTGCAATCAAACCTATTTCTGACCTGAGAAACTACAACGAAATCCTTAAAGAAGTCGACCGCAAAGGAACAATCTACCTCACCCGGAATGGGTCGGGTGCCTACGCTATCATGACTATCAGGGAAGCAGATGAATATGAGAGACTGAAAGCTCTCCACGGCCTTCTTTCTGACCTTGACCGTGCCAAAAAACGTGCGGAAAGCGAAGGATGGATTGAAGAAGAAGATATCGATAAGGTAATGGGGCTATGAAAAGAATCGTCTACTCTCCGGATTACAAGGAAAGACTCAAAGCAATCATGGATTGGCTTGATCTACGGTTCGGTAAGAACACACGAACCAGTCACATGGCTGAAATCAAGAAGCGTCTGGCTTCCCTGAAGAGGTTTCCAACCCAGGGCATGTCAGTCCGTGCCATGTTCGGAGTGGATTCTGATTATGAGTTCATTTTTATTTCCCACAACTATATCTTTTATTATCAGGATGAAGAATTTATTTACATCGTAAATATTTACGACGACCGTGAAGATTTCATGTATAAGCTTTTCGGCATCCGGACAATTTCAGAAGAAACAGACCAATATTGGCGGGAGTGATCTCCTGCCTTCTTTCGGTTATGCTGAAGATCAGGTATCTGGGACTTCAAAAAATAATAAGTATGGCTTGTCTCATAGACATCCACAGCGTAGAACAGGTAATCTGTACAGTATACAATCTGGCAGGACGGCCACTTTTTGTTAATCTCAGCGGCTATAATGATACCATTTTCATCCTGAAGCTGGATATCAATAAATGCGACATCAATTGTTTTCTCATCATATGAAAGAAGCTCCTGTCCGTTTTCAAAACACAGCAGATCTATGGATAGATTATTTTCATTGGCATATTTTAAAAACGTGCTTTCGGCTTTCATAAGCCAGGGACGCTCATCGTCAAGCAGAGCAATTATCATAATCAATCCCTTTCAGTAAAAATGTGCTGCAGTCTTACAGCTGTTTCTATAAATTCAATCACATAGATATTATCAATAATTATCCTGAATTACAAGCCTTTCTCAAACTGCTCTCTCACAGTAAAAATCTTTTTCATCCGTCACATACTTATAAAAGCAAAAAAACACCGCCCCGATAAGTAAGCTTATCGAAACAGTGTCTTAGTGTGCCGCCAGGAGGTGCGGTCGTCCAGTGGACGACCCTGCGCAGCAGGAGCACCGACCGAGTCGAAGACGAGAACGAAGGATGGATACGGCTGAAATATCGCATGAAATGGAGGTATAGAGCACGTCATCCGCTGGTGTAATCAGAGTGTAGTCAATGCAATATCCATTTCCCATTTTTGGTTGCCCCTTCTCTTTCCAGCTTTCCTTCTTTCCGCATCTTATTAATATGGTATCTTACCCCATCATTACTTAAGCCAACCTTCTCGGCAATCTCTTTTACAGTAATACTATTATTGGCTTTAATGGCATTTATGATTTTGACCCTAGTAGTTTCTTTGGTAGTTTCTTTAGTAGTTTCTTTGGTAGTTTCTTTGGTAGGACTGCCACTATTTTTATTCTCAACTACATTTTTAGATTCTGCCATCTTCATA
>CADBNQ010000190.1 GCA_902796045.1 uncultured Lachnospiraceae bacterium
GAGATTGAAACAGCTGGAAGAAATAGCTGATTCCTTTAAGGGTGTCGATAAGACTTTTGCCATTCAGGCGGGTAGAGAAATTCGTGTCATGGTAGTTCCTGAACAGGTTAGCGATGCTGATATGGTATTGATGGCAAGAGATATATCCAAACAGATCGAGAGTGATTTGGATTATCCTGGGCAGATTAAAGTCAATGTCATACGTGAATCCAGATCTGTCGCCTATGCCAAGTAGGATTTAAAAAGCAAAATTCTGTTTTCAGAATTTTGCTTTTTCTTTTTTATAACTCTGGTCACTTTTATGCTATAATCAAAAGAAAATGAATGAGTATAGGAGTAATATATGTATACGGTCAAGCATTATTGTATGGCATCTTCACTGGATGAAGCATATAAAACCCTGCAGGAAAACAGGAACAATATCCTGATCGGCGGCAATCTATGGCTCAGGATGGGAGAACGCCGGGTCAATACTGCCATCGACCTTTCCGGTCTGGGCCTGGATACGATCGAAGAAACTGATGAGGGGTTCAGAATCGGCTGCATGGTCTCTCTTCGTCAGCTGGAGACCCATGAGGGCCTTCATGAAGCCTTCGGGGGACTCTTTAAAAAGGCATTGTGTCCCATTGTCGGCGTTCAGTTCAGGAACTGTGCGCGTGTAGGAGGGAGTCTTTTCCCCAGATTCGGATTCTCTGACGTGCTTACAGCTTTTCTTGCCTGTGACACCGAGGTGGAACTGTACAAGGCAGGGAGAAAGAAAATCTGTGAATTTGCCGCCATGCCTGTGGACAGAGATATCCTGACGCATGTCCTGGTCAGGAAGGATCACAGGAAAGTGGATTACCGGAGCTTTCGCATGACAGAGACTGATTTTCCCACAGTGACCTGTGCCGTCATCTGTAAAGAGGGTAGATACAGTGCTGTGATCGGTGCCAGACCTGGGTGCGCCCGCCTGGTGGAAGACGTCCCTCTCGACGATCCTCAGGATGCCGGACAGAGGGCCGGCTTTGCCCGGAAGGTTGCAGCCGGACTGGATTTCGGTTCTAATATGAGGGGAAGTGCAGACTACCGGAGAGATCTGTCATGTCGGTTAATCATGAGATGTCTTGAACAACTGGAAGGAGAAGTCCCGGGGAGGTAAGGCGATGCTGATCAGTTTTATAATTAATGGAAAACAGGCGAAGAGAGAGATAGCACCTGACACCATCCTGTTGGACCTGCTGAGATCCATGGGGATGAAAAGTGTAAAATGTGGATGTGATACAGGTAACTGCGGATTGTGCACTGTATGGCTGGACGGCAGTCCGGTCCTTTCCTGCTCGGTCCCTGCGGCCAGACTGGAGGGACATACGGTCACGACTCTGGAAGGGCTTCAGGAAGAAGCGGCAGCTTTTTCACGCTGTCTGGCAGATGAAGGCGCAGACCAGTGCGGTTTCTGCAGTCCCGGTCTGATCATCAATGTCCTTGCACTGGAAAGGGAGATCGAAGACCCTGATGTCAATCAGATCAAAGAATATCTTTCCGGCAACCTGTGCCGTTGTACAGGGTATCAGAGCCAGCTGCGCGCCATGATGAAGTATTTTGGAAAGAGTCAGGAATGATGGGGGAACGACTATGAGCGAACAAAGATACGTCAGTCATGCAATCAGAAAACTGGATGCAGGGGCCCTTCTTTCCGGCAAACCGGTCTATACAGATGACCTGGCCCCTGCATCATGTCTGGTCATAAAGCTTCTCAGGAGCCCCCATGCCCATGCCCTGATAGAGAGTATCAGGACAGAGGCGGCCAGAAGGGTCCCGGGAATTGAAGCGATATTTACCTATGAAGATGTTCCGGACAAGCGATTTACAGAGGCGGGACAGACCTTCCCGGAGCCAAGTCCCGATGACAGACTGATCCTTGACAGGCGGGTCAGGTTTGTGGGAGATCCTGTGGCTATTGTGGCAGGAGAAGATGAGAAATGTGTTGACCGGGCCCTGAAGCTGATCAAGGTGGACTATGAGGTCCTTGAACCGGTGCTTGATTTTACCAGGGCCCTGGATCACCCTGTCCTGATCCACCCTGAGGACTCTTATGTGGCCAAACCCGGCATAGGGACAGACCAGTACCGCAACCTCTGTGCTTCTAATCTCAGAGGAAAAGGCCATGTAGACGAGGTTTTAGCGCAGTGTGCTTATAAGGTGGAGGAGACCTACCATACCAAGGCCGTTAATCAGACGATGATGGAGCCCTTTACGACATACTGCACCATGGATATTTACGGGAGGATCAAGGTTGTGAGCTCCACCCAGATTCCCTTCCATGTACGCAGGATCGTCGCCAGAGCCCTTGATATCCCCAAATCATCGGTCAGGGTGGTTAAGCCCAGGATCGGAGGGGGATTCGGCGCTAAACAGACGTCCGTCTCAGAGATCTATCCGGCCTTTGTCACATACAAGACCGGGAAGCCGTCCAAGATCGTTTTCAGCAGGGAAGAGTGCTTTATCCACGGATCCCCCAGACATGAGATGCAGATCGACGTGAGGATCGGGGCAGCTGAGGATGGCAAGATCCGCGTGATCGATGTCCACACCTTGTCCAATACCGGTGCTTTCGGGGAACATGGACCGACCACGGTGGATCTGACAGGGACCAAGACCATCTCCCTCTACCGGGACCTGGATGCCTACCGTTTTCAGTCGGAGGTTGTCTACACCAACACGGTGTCGGCAGGTGCCTATCGGGGATATGGCGCAACCCAGGGCATGTTTGCCGTGGAGTCGGCAGTCAATGAGCTGGCCCACAAGATGGGGATGGATCCTGCCCTGATCCGCGAGATGAATATCGTACGGCAGGGTGATCTTTTCAGTGATTATCATGGGCAGAGGGCCACTGCCTGCACACTGGACCAATGCATCAGCAGGGTTAAAGAACTGATCGGCTGGGAGGAGAAGTATCCTTTCGTAAAGACCGGACCTCATACAGTCCGGGCAGTGGGGATGGCCCTTTCCATGCAGGGATCCGGGATAGAGAATATCGATGTGGGGACTGTCCAGCTCAAGCTGAACGATGACGGTTTCTATACCATGATGATCGGCTGTTCCGATATGGGCACAGGGTGTGATACGATCCTGACACAGATGGCAGCTGACTGTCTTGGCTGTGAGATGGACCGTATCATCGTCAGGGGGGTAGACACAGACCAGTCTCCGTATGACAGCGGGTCCTATGCCTCAAGTACGACTTATGTGACTGGCGGGGCAGTCGTCAGAGCCTGTGACAGTATCAAGAGAAGAATCTGTCAGGAGGCGGCAGCCCTGATGGAACTTCCTCCTGATCAGGTAGATTTTGACGGGAACCTGATCATCGACCGGCATGATCCGGATCATTTTATGGAACTTTCTGACCTGGTCAATGCCCTTCAGGCGGGCTTCGGGCGGATCATCGAGGTGACTGAGTCCAATACCTCTCCGGTCTCTCCCCCGCCTTTCATGTGCGGTGCCTGCGAGATTGAAGTTGATCTGGAAACAGGAAAGATCAGGCCGCTTTACTATGCAGCAGTGGTGGACTGCGGAACAGTCATCAACACCAACCTGGCCAGGGTCCAGACCGAAGGCGGAATCGTCCAGGGGATCGGGATGGCATTATATGAGGATATCAGATATTCTCCCAAAGGAAAACTGAAGAATCGCAATCTGCTGACTTACAAGATCCCAAGCAGACTGGACGCTGGGTCAGTACACGTAGAATTCGCGCCCAGCTATGAACCGACAGGACCCTTCGGGGCCAAATCAATCGGGGAGGTTGTGATCAACACACCCGGACCGGCTATCGCCGATGCAGTATACAATGCCACCGGCCTTCGCTTCCGTGAACTGCCGATCACGGCAGAGAAGGTTTATGCGGGCCTGAAAGAAATCAAAGGAGCCGAAGATGCAGATATCACTGGTACTCATGCTCTCCGGCAAGGCTGAAAGGTTCGGGGAGAACAAATTATTGACAGAGCTTTGGGGAAGGCCTGTCTATAGGTATGCGCTCAGACAGGCGGCAGAAAGCGGGGCAGATCATGTGACACTGGTGACAGGCTTTGAGGAGATTGCTCTCTATTGTAAAGATCACTATCCCACTGCCTCCGTAGTCATGAACAGACACCCGGAGCGGGGGATCTCAGAGTCCTTGAAGATTGGCCTCAGGCATGAGATGAAGATGACAGGGGACGGGAGAGGCCCGGAGGGATGCTGTTTTCTGGTGGGGGACCAGCCCCTGCTGCAGCCGTCCTCTCTTAGAGCGCTTCTTGAATCCTTCCGCAGGAATCCTGACAGAATCTTTCTTCTCAGTGACGGAGAGCATGAGGGGAATCCTGCTGTCTTTCCGGCTTCCTTCTTTCCCCTTCTCCTCGCGCTTGAGGGAGATCATGGGGGCCGGCAGCTGATCGGGCGGTTTCCTGAAAGGACAGACAAGGTTATGACCCGGGACAGCCTGGAACTCTATGATATAGACACAAAAGAAGACCTGATGCGGATCTGTGATCATCCTTTTAAACATATGAAATCATAGTTGCATCGGATCTTTTCCTGAGGTACAATGAATATATTTATAAGTCTGATTGAAATGAGGTGTACAGCGTGAGATTACTTGAGGAACGGATCAGAAAAGACGGAGAAGCAGTCAACGAAACAGTGCTGAAGGTCGGGAGTTTTATCAACCATCAGGTAGACTCTGCCTTCATGGATGCCCTGGGGAGAGACTTTGCCCAGCATTTTGCAGGAAAGGGCATCACAAAGGTTTTTACCATTGAGAGCTCCGGTATCGCGCCGGCCCTGATGGCCGCCAAGCATCTGAATGTTCCCATGGTCATTCTGAAGAAACAGACATCAAAGATCCTGGAAGGAAATGTATACCAGACAAGAGTCATGTCCTTTACCAAGGGAACCAGTTATGAACTCACCCTGTTTGCGGATTATATCGGCAAGGATGACAGGGTCCTTCTGATCGATGATTTCCTTGCCAATGGTGAGGCAGCCATGGGTGCAGCCAGACTGATCAGTCAGGCAGGGGCCTCTCTTGAAGGGATAGGGATCCTCATAGAGAAATCTTTCCAGAAAGGACGAAGCCGGCTTGAGGAAGCCGGATACCATGTATACTCACAGGCCAGAGTAGCCCGACTGGCAGAGGGAGTGATAGAGTTTCTTCCCGAAGACGGGACGGACACAGGAGAGTGACCTGCATGGATAAAAAAGACTGGGCAAGCCGCCTTGTCATCGTTCGCGGGGGCGGTGACATCGCGACAGGGACGATCTATAAGCTGTTTTCCTGCCATTTCCCGCTTCTGGTGCTTGAGAAGGCCAATCCCAGCTGTATCCGCAGAAGCGTCAGTTTCTGTGAGGCTGTCTGCGGTCATGAGGCTGTCGTAGAAGACCTGACTGCGGTCCGGGTTTCCTCTCCCGATGAAGCTTTCAGCTGCTGGAAGAACGGGAAGATACCGGTCATGGTCGACCCTGAGGGGATCATGATCAGGAAACTGCGTCCTGCCGTGGTGGTGGATGCCATTCTGGCCAAGAAAAACCTGGGAACAGGCATGGAGGACGCCCCTGTAGTGATTGGGCTCGGTCCGGGATTTACTGCCGGTAAGGATGTCCATGCTGTGGTCGAGACGAAGCGCGGTCACGACCTTGGCAGGGTTATCTATCAGGGAACAGCATCAGCTGATACCGGTACCCCGGGAATCATTGCCGGTTATGGGGCAGAAAGAGTGATTCATGCCCCGGCTTCCGGCAGCGTCCACATCATAAAGGGAATTGGAGAGAAGACCTCCATGGGTGAGATCATAGCCTATGTGGGAGATGTCCCTGTAAGGGCTGCCATCCCCGGCCTGATCCGCGGGATGATCCGGGAAGGATATCAGGCAGACGAAGGTTTAAAGATTGCTGACATTGACCCACGAATTGATGAGTATGAAAACTGTTACAAGATCTCGGACAAGGCAAGATGTATTGCAGGAGGAGTCCTTGAAGCCATCCTGCATGAAAGGACAAAAGAATGAAGTACCATCAGTTTTATACAGGAGAGGCATTTGATGCCTATGATTTTTTTGGGGCTCATCTGACAGATCAAGGAGTCCTTTTTCGTGTGTATGCGCCAGCAGCGCAGAAGATTGAGGTGATTGGAGAGTTTAATGGATGGCAGAGCGGGAGCGTCATGGTCCAGGACGGCCTTTCCGGAATCTATGAGCTGCTGATCCCGGAGGCAGAGGAAGGCCAGATGTACAAATACAGGATCCACAAAGAGGGCGGTTATTATACCGACCATTTTGATCCCTACAGTTTCGGCTCGGAACTGCGCCCGGGTACTGCCTCAAGAATTGTTGATACAGAGTCCTATCATTTTGAAGACCAGAAGTGGATGGATCAAAGGTCAAAGAACTATGACCGGCCTCTTAATATCTACGAGGTCCATGCCGGCTCCTGGAGGAAGAAAGAGACTGGTGACGAGGATGACCCGGCGGGCTGGTACAGCTACGATGAGCTGGCTGACATGTTGGCGCCCTATGTCAGGGAGATGGGCTATACGCATGTAGAGTTTCTCCCACTGACAGAACACCCGTCAGACCAGTCCTGGGGTTATCAGGTCAGCGGCTATTTCTGCCCGACTTCAAGGTACGGCACGGCGGTCCAGCTGATGAAGATGGTGGATACTTTCCACAGAGAAGGCATCGGGGTCATTCTGGATTTCGTTCCTGTCCACTTTGTGATCAATGATTATGTCCTTAAAAATTTTGACGGGACTGCCCTTTATGAGTATGACAGTGACACCGGCTACAGTGAATGGGGAACCTGTAATTTCAATTATTACCGGGGTGAGGTCCGGAGCCTGCTCCAGTCATCGGCCGATTTCTTCCTGACCAGATTCCATTTTGACGGTATCAGAATGGATGCCATCAGCAATGCCATCTACTGGCAGGGCAATGCGGAACGCGGCGTCAATGAGGGGGCACTGGAGTTTATCAAGTGCATGAATGCCGGATTGCAGAAGAGGCATCCCACAGCAATGCTGATCGCCGAGGACTCAACCAATTATCCCGGAGTCACCCACCCGGTAGAGGACGGCGGTCTGGGCTTTGATTATAAATGGGATATGGGCTGGATGAACGACACCCTGGATTATTTCCGCATCCATCCAAACGACAGGAAATACCACTATAACGATATTTCTTTCTCAATGATGTACTATTATAATGAAAGATATCTTCTCCCTTTCTCCCATGACGAGGTAGTCCACGGGAAAGCAACCATCCTCCAGAAAATGTGGGGAGAGTATGATGTGAAGTTCCAGCAGGCAAAGACCCTTTACACCTACATGTACACCCATCCGGGCAAGAAGCTGTCCTTCATGGGCAATGAAATAGGACATTTCAGGGAATGGGATGAGAAGAAGGAATGTGACTGGTTCCTCTTAGAATATCCTAAACACGATGCCTTCCGGAAGTTTTTAAAGGATCTTCATTCTCTGTATGTGGAAGAGCCAGCTTTCTGGCAGGATGATTACAGGCCGGAAGGCTTCCGGTGGCTGGAAGTCGACGCTGCTAAGGAGAGGGTATACATCTATGAGCGCATGGCAGCAGACAGCAGGTATATCGTGGTGCTGAACATGAGCCAGGAACAGTATAATGGTTACGAATTCGGCTATGACAAAAGGGCTGTTCTTCACGAAGTGATCTCCGGCGAGAGGGTGGAGTATGACGGATACTACGATGGACCAAAGACAGACCTGGTCACAAACCGCAAAGGTTATAAATGGTGGCCTTACAGCTTTGTCCTGACGATCCCTGCGCTGGCATCGATCATTTACAGGGTCGAAATGCTGCCGGAAGAGAAACAGGGCAGTTCTCATCATCTCGATGAAGCTTCTCTGAAGCAGGCTGAGAAAGCCGGCGTCTCCTTAACACAAAAGATATAAAGACTGGAAATCAGTATGAAGATTGATATCAGACTGGACGCATTTGAAGGTCCTATGGACCTTCTTTTGCATTTGATAGAGAAAAATAAAATAAACATCTACGACATACCGATCGTTATGATCACTGAGCAGTACATGGAATATCTTGAAGCCATGAAGAATACCTTTCCTCTGGACTCACTGAGTGAGTTCCTTGTGATGGCTGCCACCTTGCTCCGCATCAAATCAAAGATGCTGCTTCCTGAACCGGAAACAGAGGGAGAAGAGGAGGATCCCAGGGAAGAACTGGTCCGCCGCCTGGTAGAGTACAAGATCTATAAGTATGCTGCCGGTGAATTAAAAGACCTGAGCATAGAGGCAGACAAGATCTTCTACAAGGAGAAGCAGGTCCCAAGGGAGATTCAGGACTATGAGGAGCCTGTCAATACCAGGGAGATCGTGGGTGATATCACCCTGGACCAGCTAAACAGGACATTCCGGATGGTGATACGGCGCAAGAAAGACCGGGTGGACCCGGTCCGCAGCCGTTTTGGCAGGATTCAGAAGGAACGCTACAAGGTGGAAGACCGGATGAAAGAGATCCACAGACAGATCCGCGGAATGAAGCGGATCAATTTCAGGACTCTCCTTGAAGTCCAGCCGGATACGGAGATGGTCGTTGTGACTTTTCTGGCTGTCCTGGAGATGATGAAGACCGGACAGGCCAGGGTTACTCAGGAGAATAATTTCGGTGAGATTTATCTGGATTGTGTATGAGATGGAGAGGTGACATGGATAAGGAAAGACTAAAAGGAATCATAGAGGCAGTACTGTTTACCATGGGTGAATCTGTTGAAGCCGGACAGCTGGCAAAGGTGCTGGATATCTCTCCGGAGGAACTTTATATGACTATGATGGAGATGAAAGCCGAATATGCAGAGGACGGCAGAGGAATCACCCTGGTCCAGCTTGACGGTGCATGGCAGCTTTGCACTAAGATTGAGACCTATGACTATATAAGGAAGCTGGTGGTCCAGCCCAAAAAGCGGTCTCTCACCGATGTCATGCTGGAAACACTCTCTATCGTCGCTTACAAACAGCCGGTGACCAAACAGGAGATTGAGGCTATCCGTGGAGTAAAGAGTGATTTTGCCGTCAACAAACTGATTGAATACGGGCTGGTCCAGGAACTGGGACGGCTCGACACGGTAGGAAGACCGATCGTTTTCGGTACTACAGAAGAATTCCTGCGCTGCTTCGGCGTTTCCTCCCTGGAGCAGCTTCCGGATATCGATGAAGTAAAGAAGCAGGATTTCATGGAGGAAGCGATGGAGGAAGTAGGGGGAGCCATGGAGCTGTCTGTATAAAAGTATCCCATGCCGGCCTTTTCGCCGCAAAAAAAGTCTCCGCATCTGATGCGGAGGCTTTTTAAACGATAAAAACAACTGCTGTTAAAGAACAGAATACCCGTAACCATTGACCAGGGCCTCAATCTTCTGACCGTTCTTGCAGTAAGGACAGTCATGTTTGCTGTAGGTATGATAGGTCGGGATATCCTTGATGGTAAAGAGTGAGTTTACCGGAAGGTTGCCATACTCGTCAATGGCGCTGAAGATGGAAGAGATCCCCTGAAGCTTGC